>NZ_LRPD01000067.1:0-205299 GCF_001605865.1 Acinetobacter sp. NRRL B-65365
ATTTATTGGAATTATCTTACCGAGCGTCTATTTTTTACACAAATAAGGCTGAAAATGTGGGATTTTGTCGATTATTTGCTCATTTTTATCTTTTTCTTGCCAGTGTAATGGTCGACAATCGATATATTCACAGTATCCAGAGCCTTCATAGCTTTTATTTTTCCATAGAAGTTGGTAATTAAAACTGCCTACATAGCCAGCAGCGAGACCAAACTTATAATCTCCCCGACTTTTAGCTTGTAACTGAAAAATTACTTCGCCTTTTTCTTGATACTGCCAAATAAACTCTCGTGGCAAATACATTTCACGCCCATTCGGTGTTTTAACCTTCGGATAAACCCGTGTGATATCCAGAACGACTTGCTGCTCATACAGAACAGCCGCCTCTTTTGTTTGTATTTCTATCCGTGAAAAAATGATGTTATTCCATTGATTCCTGAGCTCAGACAAAATGATTTGCAAATCAGGGTTGATCTGAATGATTTGATAAGTGAAAAAATGAAAAGCAATAAAAGGAAAATAAATTGCTCTGGCATGTTTTAAAACACCTGACGCTTCGATTTGGTATTTTTGTTTTTTATAAATGATTTCACCTTCGCACTGGCAAGAAACATACCAGTAGTCAGCAACTCCCCATTGCAGAGCCGAATGATTTTCAATGTCGGTGCAGATTTTCACTTTGAGTTGGCAACTGAGTTCTTCATCATCACGCTTAAAATAATAGTTGGGAAAATCGGCCTGAATATGATCGACATCAAGAAACTGGTAACGATCTACTTCTAATTGACATTGTTCTTTTGCACTATAACTTTTTAGATGCCCCACAGTTGATGCGCTGCTACTGACCAAAACCGTGGCAGTATCAATCGCAGTTGTGGTAATGGCACTGGCGTTATAGCAAATTGGAATACGAGGCTGCCCAATCAGGCTAATAAAATTGAAATAATGAAAAGGTTCAGGCAAATTTGGCAGGATCAACGCCTGATAAACAATTTTAAAAAGGCCTTTAGGCGGGTGAAAAGTTAAAGCATCTGACTTATTGAGGTTCAGCTGCTTTAATTGATTATTACTCATCAATATTGGCATACTGAACCTCCTGAATTTTAAGTTGTTATTTTTTCATCATTCTTTTTGGCAAATAAGGTCGTTACAAATCCAGAGAGTACATAGAGAATACATACAATCAGGATCCCTACAGGAATGTTGTACGTGATTGCAGCAAAAATCAAGACTACAGGCAACATCACGACAAAAGGTACACGTTTACGATCCATTTGTTTAAATGAATAGTATTTGATGTTTGAAATCATCAACAAACCAACGGCAACCATCACAACAGCATTGATGACCTGAATCACAATATCTCTTAAATCAAAGATAAATGGGAAATCTCGACCGACCCATACCAATGAAATCACGGTGACAGCCGCAAGCGGGCTGGCAATTCCAATAAAGTAACGCTTATCTACAACACCAATCTGTACGTTGAAGCGAGCCAAGCGGAATGCAGCACAAGCGGTATAAATAAAGCAACATGCCAAACCAATACGCCCAAGATCATGCAGACTCCAGCTATACATCAAGATTGCAGGTGCGACGCCAAAGGCCAATAAATCAGAAAGTGAATCATATTGTTCACCAAATGCACTTTGTGCGCCAATTGCACGTGCAACACGACCATCTAAACCATCAAGCAATGCAGCCAAGAAAATTGCATAGATCGCTTGGTTAAAATTGCCATTCATGCTCGCAATAATTGAGTAGAAACCAGAAAGAAGTGCGGCTGTTGTAATTAAATTAGGCCACAAATAAATGCCACGACGTTTCACTTTTTGTCCTTCGTGCGTATGCTCTTCTTCTTCTACTTCAAAAGTGATGCCATCAAAAGAATGAGCATCTTTATTTAAATCAGAATCAGGTTTAAGAGAATTTGTCATTATTTTCAATTCCTCGAGAATCTTTGGACGTTGATGGGTTATTCACCCACCAACCAACGCACAGCAGCATGTCCACCATTTTCACTCATGCGTAAATGTGGAAATAACCATTGTAATGCTTGATCCGCATCTTCCGAGAATTTCCAAGGTGGATTAATTACCAATAAGCCACAACCATTCAAACCAACTGGTGTGTCATCTGGCCATACGCAAATTTCACAAATCAATTGACGGCGGATACCAGTTTTAAACATTTTCTTTTCAAAACGATCAATCATCGCGCGATCTTTGATTGGATACCAAACAGCGAATACACCTGTTGGCCATTTTTTATGTGCTGTTTGCAGTAATTCAACCAACTGCGGGAAATCTTTACGCTCGATTTCATAAGGTGGGTCAATCATGACCAATCCGCGCTTTTCTTTAGGCGGAATGACACCCATCAGGCCTTCATAGAAATCACGCTCATGCAAGCCCGCACGTTTATCACGAATATTAAAATATAATTGTTGAAATACATCACGCTGCATTTCGAACACAGTCGCTTTATCCATTTCACGCATGCCTTCAAGGGCAAACCACGGTGAACCTGGATAAGCACCTTTACCCGAACCCGCACGCATATCTTCAACAATTTTAAGATATTGCTTTACACCTTCAGGCGCATTACGTTTAATCGAATCGTCAAGTTTAACTAAACGATGGATACCCGTTAAGAATTCACCTGATTTTTGTGCTTCAGAAGTCGATAAATCATATTTACCGGCACCACCATGGGTATCTATATAACGATAAGGTTTATCTTTAGCATTTAAGCGAGCAAGCAGTTGAAGCAAAAGTACATGCTTCATAACATCGGCAAAGTTACCTGCATGGAAATGGTGACGGTAATTCATGTTGACAATTATTCCTCAATTCAAAGGATAGTTTAACATGAAAATAGGGGCCGATGACATTTCACAGATGCTTGCGACTGTTGACATTTTTTAGCTGATACAAGGCATGGTTTTCGAAATTTAGCATTCTAAATAAGAAAAGCATAACGCCGAAGCAGCAAAAAATGTCGCAGTCCCGAAGGGTTATAGCTAAAACTACCCTAAACTTCGTTATGAAACTTGACAAGGGAATCGCCATTGCCTACGTTCCATGCCTCGTTTATGTCATTTTAGCTTATAACGCAAGGCATGGTTGAAATATCAGCGACCCCTCAACTATTCTTTAGCGTTGATGTGATCATCTAAAATCATACTGCAATCTAACCAACAGAACTGGAGTTCTATGCAACGAACCTCTCTTGCTGAATCATGGAATCTAGACCAAATTCTGGATGATTTAAATGAATTTGGCTTTGCCTTAGTTGATGATGTCTATTCAAATGAATATGTACAGTCGCTTGTTCATGAATGCACCTCTCATCTTGCTGAATTCAGAGCAGCGGGAGTACAAAACGGCGTTGTCAGTCATATTCGTAGTGACCATATTCTCTGGATTGATGGTCAGTTACCGATTGCCCAACAGCATATCAAAGCTTTAGAAGAGTTCTCACAAGCGTTAAATCAGGCGTTTTATCTTGGGATTAAAGAAGTAGAAGCACATTTTGCCTGCTATAACGCAGGTGAATTTTATGCTTTACATCGTGACAATCCTCAACAAAAAAATGACCGGATGATTTCCACCGTATTCTATGTGCATGAAAGCTGGCAAGAAGATTGGGGCGGTCAATTACGTTTGCAGGATAAAAATGGTCAATGGCATATTATCCAGCCCTCGCCTAATCGTCTGGCGATCTTCCAAAGCGATTTATTGCATGAGGTTCTACGCTCAAAACAACAGCGCTTGTCGATTACTGCATGGTTACGCAGTGGAAGCTCAATCTGGAATCAAGGCTAAGCCCTTTAAATTCCTGAAAACAGCCTTATATACCTAGGCATAACTGACGATTCTGGATCAATACATGTCGAACGAAACTAAACAAGTCATTGCACGAATTGGTGAAACTGACCAACTCTTTTTAGAGAATAATAGCCCTGAACTTGCTTTAGAGCGTGCAGACCTGCGTTTACAGCTGGTCGTACTCAGTCATGTGCGTCAGGAACAATTACACTTCTTACAGGAAGCAATCGTACTACTGGAACAGGCACGAATTGAATATGACGAAATGCCATTAAGCCTGTATCTCAATCTGTCATTATATTTGGCCAAAGCTTATATGATTTACTTCGAGCTGACCAAAGAGCAACGTTTTGCCCTCATTACTCAGCAGATCTTAAAGCCTTTGGCATATACAGAACACTTAGATATTTATTTCTTCTTGGCTTATGCTTCGGCCTCTAAGCAAGAATTCGCATTAACACGACATTGGTTAACGAAATACGTATCTTGCTTGGATCATGATTTAGAGTTATTACAACTCCACCCTGCTTTTAATCAAGCACGTCAAGAAGACTGGTTTGCAGCCCTTATAAAAAATAAAGCTCACTGATGTGAGCTTTATTTTTATTGAATCATTACTTGGTACTGTCTACATGCAACTGTTGATTCAGTTCATCAATCACAATGGCCCACTCATCATCTTTGTCCCAATGACTTTTTAGAAAATCTCGCTGACCCGCGCTCCAGAATTCAGCCTCATGCAATTTCTGATCCGCACTGAGCTGATGTGTTTTCACAAAACTTTCAATTGCTGCTTCATCTGCCCCAAGCCCAAGTTGCTCAAATAAAAGTTCTAATGTGGGTTGCTGTTCAAACATTGTTATTCTCCATACAGTGCTTCCGATCAAAATAATTTATCAGTAAATGCATCGGACATGCTTAGGTATGTCTATATTTTCTTGTTGTTTTTTGTGTGCTATGTATAAGAAAAGCACTCTCAGGGAGAGTGCTTTTTCAATTTATCAAACTGATAAATTATTTTACCATGTCAGCGATTGCTGCACGTTCTTCTTCAAGCTCATTCAGCGTGAAGTTGATACGCTCACGACTGAATTCGTCAATTTCTAAACCTTGAACGATTTTGTATTCACCGTTTTCAGTTGTTACAGGGAAACCGAACATTACGCCTTCTGGAATACCATAAGAACCATCAGATGGAATACCCATAGTTACCCATTTGCCATTTGTACCAAGCGCCCAGTCACGCATATGGTCAATTGCAGCATTCGCAGCTGAAGCAGCTGAAGACAAACCACGCGCTTCGATAATCGCAGCACCACGTTTACCAACAGTTGGAAGGAACACATCTTTGTTCCAAGCCGCATCGTTGATTTTGTCTTTTAAGCTTACGCCATTTGCAGTTGCAAAACGGTAATCAGCATACATTGTTGGAGAGTGGTTACCCCAAACAGTCATATCTTCGATGTCAGAAACTGCAACACCTGCTTTTTGAGCAAGTTGAGTCAACGCACGGTTGTGGTCAAGACGTAACATTGCTGTGAAGTTTTTCGCTGGAAGATCTGGAGCAGATTTCATTGCGATATAAGCATTTGTATTTGCTGGGTTACCAACAACCAATACTTTAACGTCACGGCTAGCAACTTCGTTCAATGCTTGACCTTGGCCAATAAAGATTTCGCCATTTACTTTTAATAAGTCAGCACGTTCCATACCTGGACCACGTGGACGAGAACCAACTAATAACGCATAGTCAGCATCTTTAAATGCAACTTTAGGATCATCAGTCCCGATCATGCCTGCCAATAATGGGAAAGCACAGTCATCAAGTTCCATCATCACGCCTTTAAGCGCTTGTTGAGCTTTCTCAAAAGGAACTTCAAGCAATTGTAAAATGACTGGTTGATCTTTACCTAACATTTCACCGCTTGCGATACGGAATAATAAGCTATAACCAATTTGACCAGCAGCGCCTGTAACGGCAACACGAACGGGTTGCTTCATGTGATATTCTCCAATGAGATGCGTTAGCACGATTGAACTTTATTGTTATTCAACCGAATTATCATAAACGGCAAAGATTGTACTCTAAAGCGAATGCATATGCATGTAAAAGAGAATGAATTTCAACGAAAGTCTAATAGAAAATACAAATCAAACTAGGTAAAAGCCTAATAACTGCCTTTAATCGTAAACTCACTTGGGCAGCCTGTCACAATATGGCTAGCACATTGTTTATATTGACCATTTTTCTGATAACAGACGCGAATTTCAGTCAAAACCGAATTAAATTTTGAAGATTGGCAGGTAAAACGAATGCCATTCGGCGGTAACGATGGATTAAGCTTGGTAAATTGCTGTCTAAGACTTTCTTTTTGTACTTCAATGGTATTTGGACTGGTCAAATCAGCTGGTATTTTCAAGCGTTCAGCAAAATTAATAATCGTTCTAAAATATTGGCTGGCATTCATTGGCATACAACCGCCAACATCTTGCCACAATTGCACCCGTGCATTTTCATCAGGCATTACCCGTGCAACTACTTTCGCTTGCAAAGGAGATAGTCTTGCAGATGTTTTAGTGGAACAATCCCGATTTGGAGGTACTTCGGGCAGCAAACTGGCGATAGTAAGCGAATAACCTTCTAGACATTTACGTTGTTTTTGTCTTGATGAATCAAACGAACAAGCAGCAGGCGTCATTTGCACATGCATGACATAACCTGCAACATCCTGTTTATCAGCTGCATATAATGGTGCAGCGAATGATAGAGCCAGATAACAGATCAATGCCTGTATAGCTCTTTTCCACTGCCCTTTAAATAAGTCGACTGCTTTCATCAAATGCAAAAACTTCATTATCTCAATTAAACATCTTCGTGTGTTTAAGGACTATTACGCACAGGAATTGTACTCATCCGTTTTTCTAACGACTGTGCACCCTGCCCCAGCACTACAGCATAATGTGTCGCATTGGTCATGACATGTTTCACATAGTCACGTGTTTCCAGTAATGGAATGGTTTCGGTGTACTGATCTGCCGCCATGGTCTGGATATCAGGCTGCCAACGGCGTGCACGATTCGGACCTGCGTTATAGCCAGCAGTTGCCAATACCGAGCTACCACTCAATTGACTCTGGATCATTGAAAGGTAATAAGTACCGTAACGAATATTGGTATTCATTTCACTTAATGCCGCAGGGTTATAGGTTTCACCCATTTGTCGTGCAATCAGTTTTGCGGTGTTTGGCATAATCTGCATTAAGCCACCTGCACCCACATGCGAACGAGCAGAAGTCACAAAACGACTTTCTTGGCGCATTAAACCATACGCCCAAGCGGGATCAATACCAGCATTGTAACTATGGCTGGTGACATTACTGCGATGCGGTGTTGCATAACGATAGGTGTCGTTATGACGAGAGGTGGTGCGGTCAGCCGCATAAATGGCACGATCATACCAACCCATGTCATGTGCACGTTTTGCAGCCGCAAGTAACAAGCCATCATCGTGTTGCAAATAAGCCTGTCGAACAGCCCAGTTCCACTCACGGTTGGTATACGTTGCAGGTGCATTAACATTTCTTAGCGCAAAGGCACGTCTAAAATGAATATTTTGATTGAGGCGCTGAGTATCTTGGGCACTCGGCTGTTCATTATAAGGCTGATGGTTATAGCGTTCGCCGATACGGTCTTTGGCTAACAAATTATGATAATCATCGCCACCTTGTGCGAGCTTACGATAAATCTGTTGAGCAGCCTGCTTTGAGCCACCATCTGAACGTTGCTCAGATGCACGCGCTAACCAGTACTGCCAACGATCTTCCTGCTTTTGCGTCACCGACATCGCATCAATGGCGCGAATCAGACTTTCCCAAGCCCCGAAACGAATCGCTTGACGCGCATAAATTTCAGCTTCTTCCGGGCTAAACGGATAACCATAACTTTGATCGAAAGCATTGAGTACTTCACGGTTAAAACCATTTTTCATCACGGTCGTACCGCCCACATAACCAATGGTACGGTATAGATATTTCTGTACAGGTTGAGGCACATCCTGAACAACGCGTTGCACATTTCCTAACGCATTGGTTAGGTCACTATCTGCCACACGGCCTAAAGCAAAAATCAGATAGGCATAATCAGCATCATTGGACTTAGGTGCACTCCACAAATAGCCCAATGGATTGGCCTGAATCTGGTTAAACTGAGCCAGTGAAAGATTTAAACCCATGGTTTGGGCGGTTGCAACGGCCTGACCAGACTGGCCTGCACGTAATTGTCCCCACAAACGTTGCTGACGATCCTGTGACGTCATGAGTGGGCTAGACAGCATCAAGCGACCTAAGCCATTACATGATTCAGGTTGAGTATTGGTGGTTAACCAGATGTCTTTATATTCAGCAAAAACCAGACTATCGCCCGTCTTGGCACGCACTTGTGCCACCGCACAACTTTCTTCCTGATCTGGATTGGTGACATAGCTCAATACAGGCTTGGCATCGGCAAAGCTGGCCTGTTTGACTTTTTCTTCGACATAATCGGCCGCAAGTTTTTCAGCCATCGCTGATTGCGGATAACGCTGAGCAAAACTGATAATGGATGTGGCAGGCTGAAAGCCGAGATTAGTATTAAGTTTCCAGTATTCTGGATAATAACCCAATGCATCATTCTGCATTTCATATTGATATTGGTCGAGCAGAGCCGTGTTACCTGAATTGGCAGCACGTAGAGCATCATTGAATTGTTCATCCAAAGCATAGACCGATGAGCAGGCAATCATTCCACTCATGGCAATAAAACGACGGAAACTGTTCTTATTATTCGATTTACGTCTTCCTGTTGTTATTAAATCACACTGCTTTTTCATCTTCATCAATATCTATGCCCAATTTTGCCTGCTTACATAGTGTAATAAGTCTAGCTTCTCACTATTGTTGTGTTATGTAAATTACTGATTCATATTCATTAAAATTCACACAATTTTATTCACAAACTGTCCATTTTTGTCAGTTTTTTATTCTCTGCGCACAACTAAAAATACTGCTATAATCCGCGGTTTATTTAAATCCACCTTGTTTAGGAGCCTGCATGACGGTTCAAACATTCATTCCCAGTGCTGTAAAAGCTGCCTCAGAAAACACTGTTACCCAGCCAATGCACACCGCTGATGTTTCAATTAAGAAGTTATATATTGAAACGCAAGGGTGTCAGATGAATGAGTATGACAGTCATCGTATGGCAGATTTGTTAGGTGATTCGCATGGTTATGTGCTCACTGACAATCCTAATGATGCTGATATTCTGCTCATGAATACCTGCTCGATTCGTGAGAAAGCGCAAGAGAAGGTTTTCAGTGGTTTAGGGCGCTGGCGTAAACTTAAAGAAAAAAATCCTGATCTGGTGATTGGTGTCGGTGGTTGTGTTGCCTCTCAAGAAGGTGACAACATTCAAAAACGCGCACCTTATGTCGATATGGTTTTTGGTCCGCAAACCTTGCACCGTTTGCCCCAAATGCTGGATCAGCATAATGAGCAAGTGGAAAAGCCAAAGAAAGAAAAAATCAAACTGGTTGATATTTCTTTCCCGGATATCGAAAAGTTCGACTTCCTACCTGAACCACGCGTAGAAGGCTTTAAAGCCTTTGTCTCTATCATGGAAGGCTGTTCTAAATACTGCTCTTTCTGTGTAGTTCCTTATACACGCGGTGAAGAAGTTTCGCGTCCACTTGATGATGTGTTGGCTGAAATTGCAGGCTTAGCTGAAAAAGGCGTACGTGAGATCAGCTTGCTCGGTCAAAACGTGAATGGTTATCGCGGTGAAACCTTCGAAGGTGGCATCTGTACCTTCCCTGAATTATTGCGTTTAGTTGCAGAAATTCCGGGAATTGGTCGTCTACGCTATACCACTTCTCATCCGCTTGAATTTTCAGATGATCTGATTCAGTGCTACCGTGATTTACCGCAAATGGTTTCGCATCTACATTTGCCAGTACAAAGTGGTTCGAACGATGTACTACAAGCGATGAAACGCAACCACACCATTGATGTTTACATTGATAAAATTGCCAAGCTACGCAAAGTACGTCCAGATATGCATTTATCAAGTGACTTCATTATCGGTTTCCCGGGTGAAACTGATGAACACTTTGCTGAAACCTTGCAATTCATTAAAGATTTAGATTTCGATCATTCTTATAGTTTCGTTTATTCAAAACGTCCGGGAACACCTGCATCAGACTTACCAGACAGTACACCTGAGCAAGTGAAAAAAGATCGTCTTGCACAAGTACAAGAAGTGATTAAGAAATCAAGTATCGATAAAACGGATGCCATGCTAGGTAAAATTGAGCGTGTCTTGATTGAAAAAGTATCTGATAAAGATCCAAATGTTTTAATCGGTACGGCGGACAATACACGTTTAGTGACATTTATCGGTGATGCAACGTGGGTTGGACGTTTTGCAGAGATTGAGATCACTGAAATTAAAACTTTAAATTTAGTTTACGGAGAACTCTTGAATCTTGAACCTGACGTGGCGTAATGTAAGGGTTATTCCTACAAAGCAACAAAAAGGGTTTATCTTGACTGCAGCGATTCGACGTACAGTAACGTTCCCTGAAATTCCATTGGAACGATTGAAAAGCATGCTCGGTGCGTATAACGGGCATTTAAAACAAATCGAACAACGTTTAGATGTCAAAATTACTCACCGCGGCGATGCCTTTTATCTCGATGGTGATATGGAAGCAGTCGAAAGAGCCGAAGCACTATTGCAACGGCTCTATCAAGAATCAGAAATTTCCTCACAAATCAGTGCCGATGTGATTCATTTGATGATTCAGGGTTCACAGACCGACCGTGAACTCATGGATGATTCAGAACAAGAGCATACTGGCCTTGACAGTGTTTGGTTGCAGACCCGCAAAGGGCGCATCAACCCACGTGGCGCCAATCAAAAACGCTACGTACAACGTATTCTACAAAGTGATATTTCATTCGGTATTGGCCCCGCAGGGACAGGTAAAACTTATCTGGCGGTCGCTGCTGCGGTTGATATGCTGGAACGTAATGAAATTCAGCGGATCCTGCTGGTTCGCCCAGCAGTTGAAGCAGGTGAAAAGCTCGGTTTCTTACCGGGCGATCTCACCCAGAAAATCGACCCTTACTTGCGCCCACTTTACGACGCCCTGTATGAAATGCTGGGCTTTGAAAAAGTGGCTAAACTGATTGAACGCCAAGTGATTGAAGTTGCTCCCCTCGCCTATATGCGTGGACGAACCCTCAATCACTCTTTCGTCATTTTGGATGAAGCGCAAAATACCACACCTGAGCAGATGAAAATGTTCCTCACCCGTTTAGGTTTTGGTTCTCGTGCCGTGATTACAGGTGACGTTACTCAGGTTGATTTACCACGCGGTCAGCAATCTGGTTTGGCTCATGCATTACGTGTACTTGAAAATGTACATGAAATTCATATCACCCGTTTTCACTCTCGAGATGTGGTTCGTCATCAACTGGTACAAAGAATTGTTGAAGCTTACGAAGGCTGGGACAGCGAACAGCAACGCTTGTCAGCAGAAGCCCGCGCCGAACGCAAAGCAAAACAAGAAGCACTGATTGCAGAAAATGATGAGAAAGCTGATGCTCAGCATTAAATAATATTAATCTAATTCGATACTCGGAGCTGTCATTCGCAACCTGAGCGAAGATAAACAAAGCTATGCTTTGTCTGAGCGCAAAATGAACAGCTATGCTGTGAATGAAGGATGCGGATCTAACGTTACAATAATGTAAAATCAGGTTTTGCCTACTTTTGCCAAAACAAAAGTAGGTCGCGCCGAAGGCTTATCCAGCAAATGGATGAGAATGTGGCACGATTCCACCATGATCTTTATCTACATTTCTTAGACTCAATCTAAGCTCGTAGATCTAATTTATATCTAAGGATCTATTTTGAAAATCAATTTAAGTCTTCAACAAGACTTTCAAGCTGCTGAATTGCCACTCAAACGTGGTCAAATCAAAAAAAATATCGAAACTGCACTACGTCATGTCGGTTTCGATGTCAATTGTGAAATTGGGATTGCCTGTGTTGATCTCGCAGAAAGCCATGAACTCAATTTACAATATCGTGAAAAAGACAAACCCACCAATGTCTTGTCTTTCCCAAGTGATATCCCTGAGGAAATGCTCAGCTTACTTGATGCAGAGCCACTCGGTGATTTAGTGATTTGTATTCCTGTGGTTTTACAAGAAGCTGCTGAACAGCAAAAAAGGCCAAATGATCATTTCACTCATTTACTGGTTCACGGCGTTTTACATTTACTCGGCTATGACCATGAGACCAGTGAAGTCGAAGCTGAAGAGATGGAAGCTTTGGAAATCGAGATTCTGAAAAAACTGGGTATCGCCAACCCTTACCAAGCTGATGAAAGCTAATCCAAGGTCGTATGTATATCGTTATTTTTAAAGCCACGATTAAAGCACTCGATACAACTTATTCAGAAATGGCACAAATGCTCAGAAATAAAGCCTTAAGCCAATTTAACTGTGCCAAGTTTGAAGCATGCAGTGAAAATGGTTTTGAAATTGCCCTGTCTTACTGGCATAGCCTTGAAGATATTCAACGTTGGCAACAAGATGCAGAGCATCAAGTGGCCCAACGTTTGGGTAAAGAAAAATGGTATCAGGACTTTAGCGTTGAAATCTGTAAGGTTGAACGTGCCTATTCCAGCCAAAAGGAATTGTGAATAAATACAAACTTATCCACAAACCTCTTAAAAAAAACGGCTAAATCTAGCCGTTTTTTTATTATTTCTTCTCTAACCGTAGATAAGGAATAACATTTTATTCAGTATGTTACTCATCTAAAGATCATTAATGCACTTCAAACTCTGCATCGACGGGGTCAAAACGCCAAGTCCGTATAATTCGCAACTCAGAAATATCCTTTTTCATTGCTGCATCAAATGCTCCAAATGGTGCACCACGCCGTACTGATGCTTTAGCAGCTTCATCCAAAACGGAATGCCCCGAACTTTCGATTAAACGAATCGCCCGAATCCCGCCCTCTGCGTTCAGAATCACCATTAAACGGACTTCCCCCGCTAAACGCTGCTGTTTTGCTTCATCTGGATAATAACGGTTACCATACAATTCGACTTTCTGACGAAATTTATCTAGATAGGCAGCGGATGCATCTTGTTTGGCCTGAATGCCATCTACTGTTTTAATGCGTTGTTTACGGCTAAAATTTTGCTGACGTTGTAAATATTGCGCCTCTAAACTGGCCACCATTGCGGCTTTGGCCTGAAACTGGCTTTGTAAATCATCCAGAGTCTTTTTTCGTTCGCTTTGTTCTGCCTGTTTTTGCCAGCTTAAAACGGTCATCAACACTTTTTCTTCAAACTTGAGCTCACGTTTTTGCTGAACTTTTTCCAGACTTTCTAGCTCAGACTCCCCTGTTGTCGCATCTGCTTGCATGGGCGCTGGCATATCGCTCGCCATACGATGCGCTTGACGGAAATCCCCCGAACCGTGTTGATCTGCCTGTGCCAGAAAATCAGCATCTTTGACTTTATCTGTACTTGGACGCACAGTGACTGCAATTTCTTTGGTTGAGGTGTCTGAAGGAGATGGCATAGTAAAATGAATAGCCAACACAGCTCCATGCAGCAGCATTGCCAAAGCAACTGCGCCCACAAAAACTGGATCTTGCCACCAATAAGGAGACAATGCTGAACGAAAATTTATTTTATTCCACATGGTATTAAAGCGACAAAAAATGTCCCATCCCCAACGGTGATAACCGTATAAAAACCAAAACAATATTCAAAATTTTACAAAAATGTGATCCACTTATAGTTACAGTGTTTCCATACCATCATTTTATGAAAATGTAGCAATTAATTTTGCTACACTGCAAGTTAGAAATTTATTTTTATTTTTTAGTTAATACAAAGATCGTGGCATTGCATGACCTATCAATTCACTTTCTGGAACAACTTTTATGCAAACGCTAATCTCATCCGTTTTTAAACGTCTACGTAAAGTTTACCAAAAAGCAGAAGAATTCATCGAAGAAGAAAGAGAGTTTTCGCTTTCACAAGTTTTTGTGAATGCAACCATGGAACGTTATGTCACCGAAAATGTCGACATGATGCAAGACCTGCATGCCGATTTATATGATGGCTGGTTACGCTTATATACGACACTGGATGTGAAAGGCTTACATACCACGCTTTCGGTCGACTTGAAACTGATTCAAATGGAAATGAATCAGAACGTACAATTGATGGTGTTTGAACAGATCAGCAACACTCAGGTGATTGAAGCAAAATTTAAGAATATCTTTCAAAAATGGGGCTTTTACATTGCCATCTGGTATTACCAGAAATTCCGTGAAGAAGATCCACTAGGTAAAATTCTGGAACATTTTGACATCGTAAAGGTTAAAGATGACTTACTTTATCTGGACCTCAACCGTTGGCTAGGCAAGAAAGCAAGTATTATCGAAACACTGAGCAAAGTGCATGTGAATCGTGCCCGTGTTCGCCCAGCAGAACTTATTGTGTGGGGCAACGTCAATCTGGCCGCAATTCTGTCACCTTCAAACGATGACGACTTTGATGAAGACAGTCTGGAAGATACTGAAGTCACTCCAATTCAACAAAAAGCTCCAAACAAATAGCAAATCGATTACTCGGTGGTATGCTGCACCATAACGCATACCACGCATATACACAACTTCATGATTTATACGAAAAATTAACAAGCGCTTAGTAAAAAGCCTGATCTTTTCTTCACAATCTACAAGCATAATAGTCTTAAATCGTAGTGATAATTGAGTGATTGACTTATCAAGGTCACTCAGAGGATAGAATGTTATGACCAAGAAATTATTGAAAGTAGCGGGTATTACCTCTGCGGCCATTCTAAGTGCAAGCTTATCTAGTCATGCATTGGCAATGGCTCCTTTTCAGGCCAGCTATCAATTTAGCTACAACAATAAGAATTTAGGTTCTGCAACACGTACCCTTTCTCAACAAGGCAATAACTGGACGTATAAATTCAGTGCCAAAGCGGGTGCGATTGCATCAGCCTCTGAAACAAGTCAGTTTAATTTTGCCAATAACAAAATTACCTCACAAAACTTTAGCCGTAGCAGCAAGATCCTGATTCACAGCAATACGATGAGTATTAACTTTAATCCAAGCAGTAAAGTTGTGAATACTAAGAAGGATGATCAGACCCGTTCATTTGCATGGCAGGCTGGCGCGCTGGATGAGCTCAATGCCGAGTTGCAAATCCGTGAAGATTTGAAAAATAACTCTCTGAAAAGTAAATATTTGATCGCGGATGCCAAAGCGCTGGATGAGCGCCGTTTTGTGAAACAAGGGACCGAAAGTGTCAAAACACCTTATGGCACATTTAATGCCATTAAAGTAGTCATGCAGCACGATAAACCTGAACGTAATACCGTATTCTGGTTAGCACCAAAACTCGACTATCTGCCAGTAAAAATGGCGCATAATGATGGAAAATCGTCATACGGATTGTTATTAACTGGCTATTCGGGCAAAACAAACTAAGCAACTGGTCAATTTTGGCTTGCATTTTTTTTGATGCTTTTTAAAATATGCCTTTGCTTGAATAAGCATCCGTTTAGAGGATTCTCCCGTGTACGCTTTAGAACAGAAAATCTTAAATGAAGGTATCGTTCTATCTGATCAGGTTTTGAAAGTTGATGCTTTCTTAAACCACCAAATCGATCCTGTGTTAATGCAGCTGATTGGTAAAGAGTTTGCCGCTCGTTTTAAAGATGCAGGTATTACTAAAATTATTACCATCGAAGCTTCAGGTATTGCACCTGCAATCATGGCAGGTTTAGAACTTGGCGTTCCTGTTATTTTTGCTCGTAAATACCAGTCATTAACACTCAAAGACGACCTTTACCGTTCTAAAGTGTTCTCGTTTACCAAACAGACTGAAAGTACCATTGCAATTTCAAACAAGCACATCAGCTCAAGCGACAAAGCGCTTGTGATTGATGACTTCCTTGCAAATGGTCAAGCAGCACTCGGTTTAATCGACTTGATTCACCAAGCCAAAGCTGAAGTGGTTGGTGTGGGTATCGTGATTGAAAAATCATTCCAGCCAGGCCGTGATGTGTTGCTTGAAAAAGGCTACCGTGTTGAATCACTTGCACGTGTGAAGTCTTTAACAGATGGCAAAGTTACTTTTGTCACTGAATAAGATTAAAAATCTAAAAAAAGCGGATGAATTTTCATCCGCTTTTTTTATTTAACAACAATCCCAGTTATAGACGACTTTAGAAAAATCTCGTTTCTTTAAATCTTCTGGGTGAATAAAGAAATTACCAACACCCGAATCTCCCCACATAATATCGTTTTCAGCATCATCAGTATCTAGCTGGAAAAGCAGAATATAGTCTTGAATTTTTTCATTATACTGACGTGGATCAGTTTGAGTAAAAAATGGATAACCGCCTAAACGATGCCCGCTTGCAGAAAGCAATTCATGATAAGGCTCAATAAAATCATTTTCGAAATCGCCACCCTCGAATTGATCTTCAAAATCGTAAAGCTCATCAACATTGAGAATTTTCTTTCCAAAAGCAAAATCTTCCAGACTAATGGCCTGCTCAGCACGCTGAAATTCAATTGAATATTGCCCACTAAAAGGCAAATATGCCTCTTCATCGAACTCAAGCTCTGAAAAATCCTGTTTTAATTGCGTAAGATCTTCAATCACCTGATCAAAATATAAAACCTTAAAGCCCGATTGCAGCTGTTGATCATCAAAGTTCATGCCATATAAATCATCGGCAGCAATATAGAACTGCAAAATTCCCGTGTCTGGAAAATGAGGTAAATCTGGAATTTCAGCAAAATTGAACTGCGCCAATAAAACCAAGGGATTGCCATCCGAGTCAACTGGATAGGCGACCTCTAGCGGGAAGTAAGGCTGCCCCCCAATCTTACTTTGCCATAATGCCAAGTCATCACTTGCTGTTAGCTGCATAGAGACCGTCGGCAAAATCGTTGCTGAAATTTTTTCTAGGTATGGATGTAAAGTATTCGGTAAATTCTCAGCTTGAAGATTCATTATGTTGCTTGTCCATGTCGTTATTTATAGAACTTAATATAAAACAAGCAGCTAAATTAAAATAGAGAACAAAGTCTGAACTACGACAATTAATGACGCTCAATTGACCCATTATTTATCACATAAATTCTGATAAGATTAGCCCGAGCAAAATCTGCGATAGGAATGACGATGCGTACATATTTAGACCTTTTACAACATATCCTCGACAATGGCGGCGACAAAGGTGACCGTACAGGAACAGGAACACGTTCAGTATTCGGTCATCAGATGCGCTTTGATCTTTCTAAAGGTTTTCCCTTATTGACCACGAAAAAGGTGCATTTCCGTTCAATCGTGATCGAGCTGCTTTGGTTCCTCAAAGGTGACACCAACGTTCAGTATCTTAAAGATAATAAAGTCACGATCTGGGATGAATGGGCAACTGCCGAACAAACAGCGCGCTTTGGCCGTCCAGAAGGCGAACTTGGGCCTGTTTATGGTCATCAATGGCGTAACTTTGGCGCGACTCAAAATGCAGACAGCAGCTATCAACAAGACGGTTTTGACCAAATCAAATGGCTGATCAATGAAATCAAGACCAATCCAAACTCACGTCGTTTGATCGTGTCAGGCTGGAACCCGAATGAAGCTGGAAAAGTGGCTTTGCCACCTTGCCATACCTTGTTCCAATTTTTTGTACAAGATAACAAATTGTCATGCCAACTGTATCAACGCAGTGCCGATGTCTTCTTAGGCGTACCTTTTAATATTGCCAGCTATGCTCTGCTGACTCATATGATTGCGCAAGTATGCGGGTTAGGCGTTGGCGATTTTGTCTGGACAGGTGGCGACACACATTTATATGCCAACCATTTTGAACAGGCTCAATTACAGCTTTCGCGCGAACCATTGCCATTATGCGAATTAAAGTTAAATCCAGAAATCACCGATATTTTTGACTTTAAATTTGAAGATATTGAAATTGTTGGCTATGAATCACATCCAGCAATTAAAGCACCCGTCGCAGTTTAAAAGATTAGAGAGAATATAAAATGGCATGGCAAGGCACTGAAGTTGTTCACGTAGTTGCGATGGATAAAAATCGCTGTATCGGCAAAGGCAACGCTTTGCCTTGGCATATCTCTGCTGATCTGAAACACTTTAAGGCGATCACACAAGGTGGCGTAGTGATCATGGGCCGAAAAACCCTTGAGTCTATGGGGCGTGCCCTGCCTAATCGTGTCAATTGGGTGATTACACGTGATCCTGAATGGCAGTTTGAAGGGATTAAAGTCGCGCATAGTATCGAAGAGGCATTAAACGGCGCACTTACAGATGCACAACACGCTGAAAAAGCGTCTTTATTTATTATTGGTGGTGGAGAGATTTTTACTCAAACACTTGCCATTGCAGATCGCCTAGAGTTAACCCATGTGGATCTTGATGTTCAAGGCGATGCGCATTACCCAGAAATCTCTGAGGATTTCCATCAAGTAAACTCAGAACAACATACAGATGAAAAATCTGGTGTGGCTTTCGAGTTTGCGACCTACCAAAAATAATAATGGATCGCATTTGCCATGCATAACATTGGATCACGTGAGTTTTTTATTGCTTTAGGGATTGGACTTTTACACGGTCTATTTACCTTGTGCGTGGTCCTTTCAAGTGTCTGGCTTTGCCTTGCGTTGTGGATTCAACAGCCGCTTGGTACTTTATTTAGCCGAGTTGCTATTGTACTTTGGGGCTTGTTTGCACTGAGCCTGCTTGGCGTATATTTCAGCGGTCATCTCATCAGCCGTCGTACTGATATCATTATTTATTGTGTTGCTTTTGCTTGCTCATTGTTTTGGTATTTTTCTATCGAAGCCAGACAAGATCGTGACTGGAATCCAGAAGTTGCAGAACAGCTTAGCTATAGCAGACAGGGTGATCTGGTTACCTTACATAAAGTTCGTAACTTTGACTGGCATGCAGATGGGACTTATGACATCCACTGGGAAGATCGCACCATTGACCTGAACAAGATTACAGGGATCAATGTCATCACTTCCTACTGGATGGGCCCTCAGATTGCACATACGCTGGTGAGTTTTGATTTTGCAGATCAAAAGCCTCTGGTATTTTCAATTGAGATCCGCAAAGAGAAAGGCGAAGATTTTTCTGCGATTGGCGGATTCTTCCGTAAATATGAACTCAGCTTAGTCGCTTCAGACGAAAAAGATATTGTGTATACACGCAGTAATATTCGTCATGAACAGGTTTATTTATTCCCGGTTAAAATGCCTGCGGCAGAGCGTAAAGCCCTGTTTATTGAATATCTGAATCAGGCTGATGAGCTCCGCAGTGAAGCAAAATGGTACAACACCTTAACCAGTAATTGCACAACGCTGGTTTTTGATATGGTACAGGCCATTAATCCACAAAAATTACCAAAAGATTATCGCTTATTGGCTTCAGGTTATTTACCGAATTATCTCTATGACTTGAAGGCGCTCAATCAAAATTACAGTATGAATGAATGGTATCGTCTGGCGCACATCAATCCACGTGCCGAACAGTACGATCAGCAGTCCAATAAAAGTAGCGAGCATTTCTCAGATGTAATTCGCTCAGGCATTCCAAAAGTTGAGTGATTTTTCCACTAATTTTATTAAAAGTATCTGAACATTTACAAAAGGATACGCAATATACCGTTCAGCTCCACGGTTTTTTATTTTAATAACGCTTATAGAAACACAATGATTCGGATTTAAAATCTTATGTTAAAGCCTCTTTTAGCTTCTTGTACTTTGGCAATTGCCGTAGCAATGACGGGCTGTGCAAGCTCAGAATCTCTCCAGACTTCACCAAATGCATCTCAAAAACAAAGCATTGATTTGTACAACCGTACTTGGATTGCAACTCAGATTAATGGTGTTGAAGTCAAAACTAATGATCTTTCGAATAAACGCCCTGCGATCCAGTTTGATGCTAAAGCGAAACGCTTCTTTGGTGCAGATGGATGTAACCAGATTCAAGGTACCTTTGAAAGCCAAGGCGCTGTATTACGTTTAGGTCCAATTGCATCAACCATGATGGCTTGTCTAGGCAATGACAACAGTGCGCTTTCTCGCCAATATAGCCATGCTTTGGCAAGCACAACCAGTTATGAACTAAAAGGACATGAGTTGAAGTTCCTTGATGCTTCAGGACAGGTACTCGTAAGTTTCGTAACTGTTATCCAACCGCTACCTTAATGCGATGATGATAAAAGTAAAAGCTCGTTTCAAACACGGGCTTTTACTTTTTGAGCACTTCGTTTAATTTAGTAGCATTCTTAAAATTAAAAATTGGGAAGTTTTATGCAACAGGCAATGTTAGGTGGTGGATGCTTTTGGTGTGTAGAAGCCGTATTTCTACAACTTAAAGGCGTTGAAAAAGTGGTGAGTGGCTATGCGGGCGGGATTACCCAAGATCCGACCTATGAGCAAGTCTGTCAGGGTAATACACAACATGCCGAAGTGATTCTGATTGATTTTGATGAGCAGCAGATCAATTATACCCAATTGTTGAATGTATTCTTTACCACTCATGATCCAACAACATTAAACCGTCAGGGTAATGATATTGGCACACAATACCGTTCTGTAATTTATTACTTCGATAATGAGCAAAAGCAGCAAGCTGAGCAGGTCATTCAGAGTTTAGAAGATGAAGGCCTCAATATTGTGACTGAACTCAGTCCAGTACCAACCTTCTACCCTGCTGAGGAATATCATCAGAATTTCTTTGCTCGTAATCCATCACAAGGTTATTGCAACTTTAGTATTCCACCTAAGCTTTCTAAACTCCGAGCCAAGTATCTTGACCTGCTCAAAGATGAATAAGCAATAAAAAAGCAACTCACCGAGTTGCTTTTTTATTGCGATCACGCTGTCTTAGTTTTCACTAACAAACGCAATATCACTTAAGCCTGCTTCACTGGCACGCGACATCACTTGTGCAACCGTATCATATTTTGATTCTTTATCTGCACGTAACTGCACTGTCGGTTTAGTCTGAGCCTGACCCGCTTCCTGGAAACGCTTCTCTAGCTCGTCTAAGCTAATGATTTGCGCATCCCAAGCCACTTCACCTTTGTTATTAATACTGATGGTGATTGCTTTTGGTGGTGGATCAACAATTTCAGCAGTTGTTTTTGGTAAACTTAATGGAATTGATGGGTTAGCAACCGTTGCTGTGACTAAAAAGATAATCATCAATACCAACATAATGTCGATCAGAGGAATGAGATTCATCTCATTCATGCCACTGTCGTGGTCTTCACCCAATTGAAAGCCCATCTTAAGCTTGACCTCCAACTAAACTTTGTTGAGTCGCTTTAGTTTCTGTTTTTGCCGCTGTTTCTTGCTGCAACATGGTATCGATTAACAGGCTGTGTGCTTGATCTTGTAAATCATGTGCCAAACCACGGTTAAAACGTACACAAATGTTATAAGCCATTACCGCTGGAATCGCCACTGCAAGACCAAGACCTGTCATGATCAAGGCTTCACCTACTGGTGTTGCAACCTGAGCTAAACCAGCCTGTCCGCTTTTACCTACGGCAACAAGCGCATGGAAAATCCCCCACACTGTACCGAATAAACCCACAAACGGTGCCAATGAAGCGATTGTTCCAAGAACTGATACACCTTTTTCTGCTTGAGATTTCTCAGCAGAGATTTGGCGAAGTAATGCTTGTTCAGCAACAGCTTTACGTTGTTCAAACGATAAAGGCTGTAACTTAGATTTAAGCGCCGCCAAAGCTTGCACCAGCTGGTTATAAGCCTGTTGTTTTAACTGGCGTGTTCCTAAAATGCGCAGAATGAAAATAGTCCACGTTGCAATCGACATTGCTAATAGGATGAAATACAGTGTTTTACTTACTGCATCTGCATGTTGCCAATAAACTGAAAAGTTCATATACGAACTCCTGATTTAATTTGCTACAAAGGCTAAGAGGAACTCTTCACTAGCTCTAATGGAAGATCACCATTAATAGCTCGCCCATCTTTAGTTGGTTTAAATTTCGCTCTTCGTACTGCTTTGAGTACGATGTCATCTAGTTTCGGTAAACCAGTTGATTTTTTTACCGTTACACTCAAAATTTTGCCTGAAGGCTCAGCTTCGATATGTACAATAATCGTCCGCTCACTACCTTCTAAGTCTGTATCTTTATATGAAGGTGCAGGTTTTCTAGACCAAGATACTTCACCGGGTGCAATAGGCTGGCTCTTTCGAGCATCTTCCTGTGCTTTTTGCTCTCTTTGAGCTTGCTCACGAGCCTGCTGTTCCCTTAAAGCCTGTTCACGAGCCTGCTGCTCTTTCAACATTTGTTCACGTTGAAGCTGTTCTAATCTCTGTTTTTCCAACTCTTGCTGTTTCTTTAATTTTTCTTGAGTATCATCCTGTTGAATAACCTTTGGCTCTACCTTTTGTACTTTCTGGGCAATAACTTTTGGCTTTTCAACTGGCTTAGGCTCTACCTTCTTCTCTACAGGTTTAGGTTCTACCTTAGGCTTGATCGGCTCTACTTTTACAGGAGGTGGCGGTACATCTTCTTTAATTGTTAAAAAGCGTACTTTTAATGGCTCTTTCTCGACGGGCTTAAGCTCCATCGTTTTCATGTGGCTAACCGCCCACAGAACTCCTACATGTCCAATCACAACCGCAACTAAGGCAGTGATGATTTTCTTTTTCATCGGGTGTGGCGTGTTGAATGTAGCAGGAGATTGACTCATAAGAATCTAAGTACCTAATAGATGGTGGCGCTTTCAAAAAAGCGATTTCACTCATCGGATAGAACAATGAAAGTGCCGTAATAATAAATGAGAAGTGTTTTCATTTGCAACCGTTTTTTCTTGTATATTTGCTAAGCTTTTAAAAATAGGCATAAAAAAAACATGCCTGACGGCATGTTCTTCTTTATATAGCGGAGCAAATGTTTTTATTAGAAAACCACAGTCTTGTTACCATCAACAATAATACGGTCTTCTAAATGCCATTTCACAGCGCGTGCCAAGACATTACGCTCAACGTCTTCGCCTAACTCACGTAGCTGTTCAACATTGTAATCATGACTGACACGTTCAACATCTTGTTCAATAATTGGGCCTTGATCGAGATCAGCAGTCACATAGTGTGCTGTTGCACCAATCAGCTTCACGCCTTTCTCATAGGCTTGCTTATATGGATTTGCACCCACGAAAGCTGGCAGGAATGAATGGTGAATATTGATGATCTTCATTTCCCATTTCGCAACAAAATCTTCGCTCAGAATCTGCATATAGCGCGCCAAGACCAATAAATCGTTGCCTTGCATCATTTCATCGATCTGAGCGTAAGCTTCAACTTTATTGTCTTTATTGACAGGCACAACGTGGAAAGGAATACCGAAGTTTTCAACCGCTTCACGCAAATCTGGATGGTTTGAAATCACTTGGGTAATTTCACATGGTAATGAACCACGCGCATGACGCCACAACAGTTCTAATAAAGCATGGTCAACTTTCGAAACCAGAATACCGACTTTTTTCAACTCGCCAACGAAATTCAATTTCCATTGCATTTCATAACGCTCAGCCACATTTGCAGCAAAAGTCTGCATTAAGGCTTCTTTACGAGATGGCAAGTTATCAAGTTCAAACTCAACACGCATGAAGTAACGCCCGCCCTGAGCTTCTGTTGCGTACTGATCAAGTGCGGTAATGTTTGCTCCCTGATGATACAAAAAGCTCGATACGGCTTGCACGATCCCCGGCTTGTCTTCACAAGTAATCAGTAATCGCGCTGTGTGGGCTGTAGTCGTGTTCATTTGGTTAATATCACTTATTCGAATCAAATTAAAATCAAGCCGAGCATTCTAACCCTTTTTTGCCCTTGACTAAATAGCTAAGGCTCACTCGTCGTCATTTTTAAGATTAGATAAGCTGGCAAACAGGTCTGATGGCCCCAGTGATTTCAATAATTGTTCATAAGTCTGGCGGCTTTCACCCATCAAATATGGCCCTTCTAGGAACACCATTTGACGTAAGGCTTGCCATACCCATTTTTCTTCCAGACGATTGTTATCACTGATATGACCAGACATATACAAGAAATTAGTCCAGTTAGTGAGCACAATCCACAGGTTAATAATCAAGGCTTCGATTTCAGAATCGGTCATTTTCATCAGACCCGCATCCACAAAGGCACGATAAATTTTTTGCCCCTGCTGCATCACCTGCCCTGCAAAACGCGGATAGATTTTTCTAAAGTCTTCATTATTTTCAACCAGATGATACACATCACGGTGAATAAACCGATATGCCCACAACTGATTGCTCAGCACCTGAAAATAACTAATTTTATCATTGGCATTCAATGGACGATCTGTCGGTAAGGCCAGCATTTCCAAGGTTTCAGCCTGATATTGCTGCGCCAGCTCCTTGATAATTTCCTGTTTATTACGGAAATGGTAATACAGGTTGCCTGGACTAATCCCCAGCTCAGCCGCAATATGGTTGGTTGTGACCGAACGCTCTCCACGCTCATTAAACAACTGCAAACTGATTTGCAAAATACGATCTTTTGTTTTGTTCGGTTTAGCGTGTGACATTGATTTTAACCATCTATAACATTATCAATAGGTTATAAAACAAACCTATAAAGCGACTTGACACTTTAGAGTATTTACTCTAAAAATTAAAAAATAATAAGCTTTCTTTTGGTCCACTCCTATGAACAGTCAAACAAAAACAACCGCTATGACACCTCATGTTGATGTGAAACGGCTACATGATTTGCTTGAGCAGCAAAAAGCAGCTTACCAACGCCATCCTGTACCAAGCGCCAAAGAACGTCTTGAACGCTTAGCTCGACTTAAAAGTATCTTGGTAAAATATCAAGATCAATTTGCTAACGCAATTAATCAAGATTATGGCAACCGTGCCATTATGGAAACTAAGATCGGCGAAGTCCTGACTTGTCTAGAACATATCAAATACTATAGCAAGAACTTGACGGAATGGATGAAGCCATCTAAACGCCATATCAGCATGTTACACCAACCAGCAAAAGGCTGGGTAGAATATCAGCCATTGGGTGTTATCGGCATCATTGCGCCATGGAACTATCCACTACTGCTTTCGGTCGGCCCACTGATCTGTGCGCTGGCCGCAGGCAACCATGCCATGATCAAAATATCGAGCGCATCGTCAAACTTTGGTTATGTACTTGAGAATGCCCTTTCAGAAGCATTTCCTCAAGAACTCGTCGCGGTGGTGAATGGCGGCGGTGTAATTTCAGATGCATTCAGTCATCTTGCTTTTGACAAAATGATTTTCACAGGCTCAACCTCTGTGGGTAAAACTGTTATGGCAGCGGCGGCTGAAAATCTGGTGCCTGTGATTTTAGAATTAGGTGGCAAATCACCTGCACTGGTTCATTCAGCTATGAATATTCGTGATGTGGCACAACGTATCGCAGTGGGTAAACTCTGGAATGCAGGTCAAACCTGTGTTGCGCCTGACTATATGTTCCTGCCTAAAGGCAAAACTGCCGAGTTCACCAAGCACTACAATGACTTTGTGACCGCGATGTATCCAAGCTTGCGTGATAATAATGACTATACTTCTATTATTAATGACAAGCAGTACAACCGCCTGCAAGGTTATCTGGAAGATGCCCGTGATCAAGGTGCCAATATTGTTGAGCTCAATGCCAAAAGTGAATCTC
Source organism: Acinetobacter sp. NRRL B-65365 (assembly GCF_001605865.1). Taxonomy (NCBI): domain Bacteria; kingdom Pseudomonadati; phylum Pseudomonadota; class Gammaproteobacteria; order Moraxellales; family Moraxellaceae; genus Acinetobacter; species Acinetobacter sp. NRRL B-65365. The sequence goes on from NZ_LRPD01000067.1 coordinate 25,679, forward strand.
TGACCGAAGTTCGTAAAATTGCGCCCACCTTATTAACAGGCGTGACTACTGAAATGGAAATTATGAAGCATGAGATCTTTGGTCCAATTCTTCCTATTCTGGAATACGACCATATCGATGATGCACTGCAGTTCATTAATAGTCGCCCACGTCCACTCGCCTTCTATTACTTCGATACGGATAGTGCACGTGCAGATTATGTCGCAGGTCGCACGCATTCAGGACACTTTGGTATTAATCAGACGCTGACTCACGTCGCGCAGGATGATTTACCATTTGGTGGTATTGGTGCGTCAGGTATGGGCAAATATCATGGCAAGGAAGGTTTCTTTAGCTTCTCACACGAACGCTCAATGATGTCGAATCCAGTTAGCCCTAAACTTTACAGTTTAAAATTCATCCTGCCGCCTTATAATAAAGCAACCCATAAGCTGCTTTTAAAAACACTATTTCGCTAGAAAAGGGCTGTTAGCATATTAACAAACCCTCACTTGGTTAAGGCATGATCTATCACACCAGATGATGCCTTGTTTTTACCAAATTCGCTTGTCTTTTAATCGTATTTTTGGTATAAAACGCCCCTTGAATGATTTCATCCGTTTACTTGAATGGCTAGTTGCACGAAATTGTGCTGTATAAACTAGCAATGGAGTTCACCATGTCTAAGGTTTGCCAAGTTACCGGCAAGCGTCCTATCGTTGGTAACAACGTGTCGCACGCAAACAACAAAACCAAACGCCGGTTCGAGCCGAACCTGCACCACCACCGTTTTTGGTTAGAAAGCGAAAAGCGTTTTGTACGTCTTCGTTTAACCACTAAAGGTATGCGTATTATTGATAAATTGGGTATCGAGAAAGTTGTTGCTGATCTCCGTGCTCAAGGTCAAAAGATCTAAGGAGTCTGAACAATGCGTGATAAGATTCGCCTCGTTTCTACAGCTGGTACAGGTTATTTCTATACCACTACTAAGAACAAACGTACTATGCCGGAAAAAATGGAAATCAAAAAATTTGATCCAAAAATCCGTCAACACGTAATTTTCAAAGAAGCTAAAATTAAATAATTTTAGTTCTTTAAAAAAACGGCTTCTTTTGAAGTCGTTTTTTTTGCCCTAAAAAAGCGGTATAAATAGAAAAAGAAATGAATAAATCACTTACATAATTTTTTTTGATAATTAAAAAAATTATCATCAACAAATTCGATTTTAGTTGTTACAATTTATTCGCTGTTTTCTTGGCATGTTTTATGCTCATTTATTTCTACCTTAACCGCAACGATTAAGGAGCTCCGATGCCACATGATGTTGATTTAATTATATTACTTGCTGTTGGTTTTGGTATGGCCCTTATTTTTGGCTATATCGCAGCACGTCTACGCCTCCCCCCTCTAATTGGCTATCTCGTTGCCGGCATTATCATTAGTCCCAATACGCCCGGTGTCGTCGGTGATATCCAGCTTGCCAATCAGTTGGCCGAACTCGGGGTCATGTTCCTCATGTTCGGCGTTGGGATGCATTTCTCCCTCAAAGATTTACTCCAAGTTCGACGCATCGCCTTACCGGGTGCGATTTTACAGATTGCCGTGGCAACATTACTGGGGGTTGGCGTCTCCATGTATTGGGGTTGGAGCTTTGGTTCTGCATTAATCTTCGGTTTAAGTTTATCGTGTGCCAGTACCGTTGTATTACTCAAAGCATTAGGCGATCGAGGTCTATTGGACTCGGTTAACGGAAAAATTGCGGTCGGCTGGCTCTTGGTCGAAGACCTTGTGATGGTATTAGCACTGGTCCTTCTCCCTGCAACGGCGGTATTGCTTGGTGGACAGGCACTTCCCGGAACAGATTCATCACAAAGTATTTGGATCACTATCGGGATCACCCTGCTTAAAGTGACGGGCTTTATTGCCTTCATGCTGATTATTGGTAAACGTCTCGTCCCGATGATCATGCAATTTGTGGCACGTCTGGGTTCCCGTGAGCTATTTACTCTGACTGTGGTTGCGGCTGCGGTATCAATTGCTTATGGTTCGTATGCGGTATTTGGCGTATCAATGGCACTTGGCGCCTTCTTTGCGGGGATGGTCGTTAAAGAGTCTGACTTTAGTCACCGTGCCGAAGAAGAGACCCTACCATTACGTGAAATCTTCTCGATTTTATTCTTCGTTTCAGTCGGTATGCTGTTCGATCCAAGTATCTTGGTCGAAGCACCATTAAAGATTTTAGCAGTTGTTGCCATCATTATGGTGGGTAAGACCTTGGCTGCGATGGCTCTGGTACTTTTCTTCCGCTATCCGATTAATACCGCTTTAACGGTAGGTGCAAGTTTGGCTCAGATTGGGGAATTCTCTTTCATTCTGGCAACACTGGGCTTATCACTCGGTTTACTCACACCTGATGCGCAAAACCTGATTCTTGCAGGTGCGTTATTCTCGATTACCCTCAACTCATTTGTGTTCTCTGCAATTGAACCTGTGCAACGCTGGATTCGTGAGCGCTCGCATTTGGCTCGTTTACTGGAACGTAGTGGTGATCCACTGGCAATGCTCCCAGATGAGGTAGATCAGGCCTACCTGCGCGATCAGGTGGTGATTATCGGCTATGGTGGCGTAGGTCGTCGTATCAGTGAAAATCTGATGCAGCAAAACATCAAAGTGGTGATTGCAGAAGAAAATCGGGAAATCGTTGAAAAATTACGTACTCAAGGCATTGCTGCGGTGAGTGGTGAAGCCACTGAACCGAATGTCTTGATTCAGGCACATATTCAACATGCCCGTCTGCTGGTGATTTCACCGATGGATATTTTAGATATTCATCGTATCGTGGATATTTCCAAACAGCTCAACCCTGAAATTCAGGTCTTGATTTGTGCAGAAAGCAAAGAAGAAGCTGTAATTATCCGTGAGGAAAACATCGGTGAAGTGTTCTATGCGAAAGAAGAAATGGCGAAGAATATGAGTCACCATATTCTAAATCAGATCGAACTTGCCCATCAGTCCGAAGCACATTAAGAAATTTCTAAAAATGAAAAAGCGTACTCAAGGTACGCTTTTTCATTTTTCAGGATTAGCTAAAATGTGAAGGTTGCTCGTCTAGCACTTCTGCTTGCCACTGATTCATCTGCTTTTCCAGTAATCCAAACAAAGCCGCTTGAATCATATGCTGTGCCACGGTTGGCGTCTGGTCTCCGAGAATGGCTTTCACCTCGTCACTAAACTGAATCTTGACTAAAGGCTCATTTTCAGAACCCGCATTGCGCAAAGCAAGCTCACCACCTTCGAGTTGAACCAATTCAAGAATTGCTTCCTGATTACCAAATAATTCTTTTAACTGTTGCATTGACATAAATTTTCTCCATGTTTCAACATGGTGGCAAAGTATTTGGCACTTTGCGCTCTCACGTCTTATTTATATAAGTGCTGATGCGGTAGATTTCAAGTCGCTTTAAAGTTTCGACTTAGAACTCCACCATTTCATTACGAAAACCATCAATTAAGTGACTTAATTCACGGTGCCATTCACGTAAGATTTTGGCATCAGGCAACCATGCTTGCGGACTTTGGGTCACCTTAATAATCAGATTAGAAGACGTTTCATTTTCTGGTTCTGGCGCAGAGGGCTCAGGCGCATACTGACACATTCGATATGCACGCTTCAATTCAGCGACAAAACCATCTTTTGCCAGTTGTTGTAATACCAGAATTTCTGGAGAGACCTGCCCTTTATCTGCCATATGTTCTTCAATCGACTTAAAGGTCGGTTGCAAATCATTGAGACGATAATAGCGAACCAGCTCCTGCAAAAACGCTAATATTGCGCCATGTAAATGAAAGACAGCAGCTTCACGATAGGCCTGCGCCTGCTGAATATGTTCTGTTTGCTCAGCTTGTTGACATGCGAGACGAGCGAAATACAGTTTCTGATTGGTACGATCTGCATGATAACGAGCAACACGGGACATAATATTTTCCTTAAAAACCCTTTCTCTTGGATAGCTTAAGATTAAATGCTTTAATGATAAAATCAATATCCTTTTGAGCCTGTCCATGCGTCATATCAAACAAGCCATCCTGAGCTTAATATGCTGTATGGCAATTTCAACAACTTATAGCTGTGAACCCACAGGCTTAGACTGGGAAAAACTTTATACAGATTATGATATCAACAGCGATCAAATGATTGATATAAGAGAATGGACAAAACTGATTGAGCTTAGAGGACAGTCCGTTTCTTGGCAGAAACAATTCTTCTCGCTAGACCATAAACGAATAAAAATTTTTAAATCACTCGACCAAAATAATAATGGCCTGATTGATCAGCAAGAAATCACCAACATTTACCACTACTTTATCAATCCCTGCCAAAATAAATAATTTTCGGGCAATCAGTTTGATATCAATCCTTCAAGATCGAGTTCAAGCATATACAGTTTTCGCTGGGCCAAACAGGCAACAGGTTGAGAAAAGGGACGAACGTTACTCGTTGTCCAGGCAAAATATCCTTCTGCCCAATATGATGCACAGGCTGCCTCTATTTCATCTGCTTGCCAGACATGTATCGACTCAATATCCACCAAGGCCAAAGCTCGGCCGATCTCTTGCTCTCCTTCGTTCCGAAGAAAATGCTGATTTTCGACAATAACAAGATTTTTAAGCGGAATAGTTTAAGGTTGCCATGAGCGAATCTCCAAGGTTTTCAGTCCTTGAACAATCCGCTCAGCACTAGGCGCAACAACCGATAAAGCGGTATATTGCTTTAACATACAGAATTAAGATTAAGCTTGATCTTCTGCAATTTTCACACGGATGCCATAGTTTTTTACTTTCAAGGTATTTAAACCTTTCACTGCTTTGACCGCTTCACGTGGATTCGGCATTTCAACAAAACCAAAACCTTTTGATTTTCCTGTTTCAGCATCTTTAACCACCACACAAGAATCGACTTTGCCATAGGCTTTAAACAAGTCGAGCACTTCTGCATCGGTCACGCTACGATCTAAATTACGAACTAAAATTTTCATGCTAAAACCTAAAACATGATTCACCATCAAATCAGTGAATCAAAAATAAATTGAATCTGGGTAGTTTAATCGAAATCGATCCCAAAACCTAAATTGATTGCAGCCGATCGCGAGCGACTGGCTTGCCCATAAGCACGGGGAATATCACGATGGATCTGGGTCTCAACTAAATGTTGAGGTAAATCATTCAGAAAATAACTTTCTATTTTGCGCCCTAACTCATCATATTGATCATGTGCCCACAAGTTTAAATTCTGTTTCGTCAAAATTAATTCATTTTCAGCTCGCGTCAAGGCAACATACAGTACACGACGTTCCTCTTCCACATCATCAAAATCACCCTGTGCGCGTGCATGTGGATATTGTGTTGGAGAGACATGAGGTACATAACAGACTTTTTGCTCGGCACCTTTAGCCGAATGGATGGTAATCAACGTCACCAAATCCTGATCTGGGGTTTTATCAATTTCTGAGACGGAGATTGGATCGAGTACATACTCCTCCAGAAATTCTCCAAGTGAACTGTGCTTACGCGCCAGTTGCTTAACCAAGTCAAAATCTTTGACACGACGTGTCCAGTCTTTGGTTTTATAATTATTTTCCAACTGTTCATTCAATGCATCTAGCGCCAGCCCAATGCAGGCTTCGACATGTTGCTGCAACACATCCAGTTGCATCAAGATCAGAATGGCCTGTTGCGGTACTTTGCCATGACGCTCTAAACGCTGGCAACGTGCCTCAATATCGGGCAGTTGAATCAGTTCCTGAGCCAATTTACTGGCACCGACATCACCCACTCCATCCCAGAGCGTCAGAAAGCGCATCCATGCCAGATCGTCCTGCGGATTGACACTGACACGAAGTAGACTCAATACATCTTTAACATGTGCCGATTCGAGCAGTTTCACCCCACCAATAAAGCGGTATGGAATATTTGCTGCAATCAAAGCCCCTTCCAGATAACGTCCACTAAAACCTGAACGTAACAGCACCATATGCTCTGCCCATGCAGCACCTTGCATATGACGTCGGTTTAAATCCTGAATAATCCAGTTTGCTTCTTCAAACTCATTGCTCAAGATATGCAACTGAGGCTTTAAGCCCTTACAGCGATATGCTTGCAGATGCTTGTCATACTCAATCGGACTTTGATCCAGCAACCAATTGGATAAATCCAGAATACCTTGCGTGGAACGATAATTCATTTCCAGCGTCAGCACTTCGGCATCAGGCACACGTTCTTTAAAATGATGGATATTTTCAAAATCGGCCCCACGGAAGCCATAAATCGATTGTGCATCATCGCCGACACAAAACAGTTTCACCTTGCCGACCAAAGGTTGTAGCAAAGCCCATTGCAAAGGATTGGTGTCCTGCATTTCATCGACCAGTAACGCTGAACAGAAGCCTGTGACCCATTTCACCAACTCAGGTGAATTCTGCAAATGCACTGCGACAATCGACAAGATGTCATCATAATCAAGAAAATTGCGCTCTTGCTTACGTTGCTCATACGCTTTCATCAGTTCCGCAATTTGCGCCTTGTACTCAACCGCTTGCGGCAACTGCTCCAACAAAGCATCTGAAAGTTTGGTCTTGGTATTACGAGCATAAGAATACAGATCACATAACTCAGCCGCTTTAGGCAACACGTTGCCCTTATCTTTTCCGCGTAATAAACGGAACATCAGCAATTGATCATCACGGTCAATAATGCTGAACTGGCTCAGACCAAAAGCGCGCGGATTACGACGTAGCAAATACATGCAAAAGGTGTGGAAGGTGGAAGCACGCAAACCTTTGGCCTGTGCCCCCATGTGCTGCTCGACACGGGTAACAATTTCACTTGCGGCCCGACGGGTAAAGGTCAGAATCTGGATCTGCTGGGCAGGCAAACCCTGATCAATTAAATATGCCGATCTCGCCACAATTGTTTTTGTTTTACCACATCCCGCTCCTGCCAGAACCAGACAGTTTTGTGCAGTCGTGGTGGCAGCCTGTTTCTGTTGTGGATTCAGTTCATCAATTAGCTTGGCAAGCGTCATACAATCGGTCAATTAAAAACGAATCGATATTTTAACAGACTAAACCCATGCAAATGTTTCTTGCTACAAAACAAAAAGAGCATGCGTTATGCATGCTCCAAAATTCTAAATAATGACTTATACGCTGGTCAAGCTATGCGGCAATTGCTTAATCGCTCCCGCAAAAGTCAGATAGTTGATGCCTTGAAATAAAATATCAATCGCAAGGAACATTCCCAGCACCCAGAACGGTGAATCAGGAGATGAGAGGATCAGAATCCCGGTGAGTAAAGTTAATATGCCTGAAAATAGCACCCAGCCCCAACCAGAAACGGGTCTCAGAATAAATGCATTTACCGTGCGGATAATCCCTGCAATAATCAGGGCAATGGCCAGAAAACTGGTTAATACCACCGCAGTAATCACAGGTGTCGTAAATGCAAAATAACCTGCTACTAGATATAGCACGCCAAATAATGCCCACAACCAGCGCGTACCACCTTTAAAAATGGTAAATGCAGCAATAAAATGCAAAATACCGCCTAGCATCATCAATACGCCAAATAGAAGTACGGCAGACAAGGTGGCGAATGGTAACGCAGCTAAAAGAACCAAGCCAAAAATAACCAATAAAACGCCCAATAACAGATACCATTTACGATCAGCGTGTAGCTGATTGCGAATCAGGTCGTTACCCACTGTTTTCATCATTATTTACTCTTTTATCATCAATGTTATAAGCCTATATTGGGCCTGTTCAGCACTAAATTCTGTATAAGGCATGTTGAAAATTAATGACGGAATGTCAGAAAACTTGTGTTTTATTTCATATTTTTGAGCGTTCTGTTTAATGCTATGGATAAATCTGAACTTATCCACAATTTACTTCACCCAACCCACTTCTCTGGCCGTTAAAATACTGATCACCGTTTCATTCAGGTCATTTGGCATTTTACTTTTGTGTTCAGACAGTGGAATTCTTCCTCCCATAATTTCTGCTTCAGTCTGAGGATACAAAGGTTGCCGATCTGCTTGGGCATAACCGATGGGGAAAATAGGCTCACCATTACTCAAATTATATTTGTCTGTCGCGCCAAACCCGTGTAGTAACTCATGCACCAACACGACATTATTCTGTGCGGCCTGTTTGGATGAGGCAAATAAGTTCACCGAGCCAATCCGCCCACGTTCCAGCGCAGTCGAATGCTTCAGTTCCCGACTCTGCTTAGGATCGTAAAAATTCAGATATAAGGTCAAACTCGGAGAGCCATCCACAGACTGATGCTGTTTCCATGCATAGAATCTAAACTTTAGGCTCCACAAGATATTGTTCAAGATACTCGGCTGTTCAGACATCTTTGGGGGTATTTGCTGTAACTCACGTCCAATCTGAACAATGAAATAGCTGCTTTGCCCGCGATACTGCTGGCTATTTTTCTCTAAATATTGTTTTACCTCAGCAAAGTCATCTTGCTGTAATTGTTGAATATAATGCTGTGTAGTCGCTAAACCATCAGCATTAATCGGATGCAATAAAATATGAATCGGTTGATTCCAGTTCTGATTTTGATCACGATAGGCATTTACGGCGACCACTAGCAACACGACCAGCAAAATCGCGACCCGAATATTTTTCCACATCTCATTTCCCCAATAAAAATATATTTCTTGTTTTTCTTAATGCTATAAAAAATGCTAGCAAGTGCTAGCATTTTTTTAAATCTGAATGTTTAACCTTCAACCCATTTTCCGTCTTGGAAAACCAGACTCCACTTGGTTTGTTTGCCTTCTGCCGTTTCAGAACCTACGTATTGTGACTGGTTCTTACGACTAAATTTCACCACGGTTGGATTACCTTCAGGATCAACATCTGGCGCTTGCAGCAAGAATTGATATTTCGGATCAAGTTGTTCCGCAACGCTACGTAACTCAGCCACTTTTGGCGCACGTGTTTCACGAATTTTCGGGAATTTACTTGCAGCCAGGAATAAGCCAGCAGCACCGTCACGCAATACAAAGAAATCATCATGCTTGGTTGAGCGCAGGTGTTCCATCTTGATCGGATCAACACGCGGTGGCGCAGGCTGACCACTCTTCAAGACTTTACGGGTATTATCACAGCTTGAGCAGGCGAAATATGGACCAAAACGGCCTGTTTTTAACTGCATTTCACCATCACATTTATCACATGGAATGGTTGGGCCATCATAACCCTTGATCTTGAATTCACCTTCTTCGACTTCGTAGCCATCACAATCCGGGTTATTACCACAGACATGCAATTTACGACCACCATCAACCACATAGCTGTCCATTGCAGTACCGCATTTAGGACAACGATGTTTCGACATCAAATCGGCTGTTTCAGCACCATCATCATCAGATAATGCAGCTAAAGACTCAACTGGGGTTAGGTTCAGTGTACCCTTACAACGCTCTTTCGGAGGCAGGTTATAACCTGAACATCCCAAGAATACGCCTGTTGTTCCTGTACGTACCTGCATTGGACGAGCACATTCAGGACAAGGGACATCGGGTACTTCGACAGGCTGGTTACGGCGCATGCCGCTTTCACCCTGTGCATTGGTCAAACGCTTTTTAAAGTCGCCATAGAATGTATCCAGCAACTCTTTCCAGTTACGCTCACCTGTCGCAACACGGTCTAACTGACCTTCCAAATCTGCGGTGAAAGCATAATTCATCAGGTTATTAAAACTTTCATCCAGACGATCTGTAACGATCTCACCCATCTTCTCAGCAAAGAGACGACGGTTTTCCAGTTTCACATAACCACGTTCTTGAATCGTTGAGATAATTGCAGCATAGGTTGATGGACGACCAATCCCTTTTTTCTCAAGTTCTTTTACTAAAGATGCTTCGGTAAAACGTGCGGGTGGTTTAGTAAAGTGCTGACTTGGATCAAGCTTTTCTAACTTGAGGACTTCGCCGACTTTCACTGCTGGCAGTAACACATCATCATCTGATTTGTTGGCACCACGAACACGGGTAAAACCATCAAAGACTAAAGTACGGCCTTTTGCCTTTAATTCAACATTTGATGCTTCAACAGTCAACGTTGAAGATAAATATTCTGCTGGTGTCATTTGACAAGCGACAAATTGACGCCAAATCAAATCATATAAACGCTGAGCATCACGCTCAACGCCTGCAAGTTTGTCACCCGTCAATCCAACATCTGATGGACGAATCGCTTCATGGGCTTCTTGCGCACCTGCTTTATTGCCATAACGGTTTGGCTTGGCAGGAACATATTTTTCACCAAAATTTTGTTGAATATGATTACGTACCATATTCACCGCGTCATCACTCAAGAAGGTTGAGTCCGTACGCATATAGGTAATAAAACCACCTTCATACAAACGCTGCGCCAACATCATGGTTTTCTTCACAGAGAAACCTAAACGGGTACTTGCTGCTTGCTGAAGAGTCGACGTGATATACGGTGCACTTGGATTCACCTTGGTCGGCTTATCTTCACGTAATGCAACTTTATATTCAGCATCTTTTAATACGCTTAATAGCGCATCGGTTTCAGCTTTATTCTTGAGTTTAAGCGTCTTACCGGCTTGTTTAACCGCTTCAAGACGAATGTCATCTTTCTTCGACAAAGTATCTGCAAAAACTTGCCAGTATTCTTCTGGGATAAAGGCACGGATTTCACGTTCACGCTCGACCACCAGTTTTACCGCAACCGATTGCACACGGCCTGCCGATAATCCACGGGCAATTTTTTCCCACAGCAATGGTGAAACCATGAAGCCCACCACACGGTCGAGGAAACGACGTGCCTGTTGTGCATTAACACGGTTCAAATCGAGGCGTGTTGGCTGTTTAAACGCTTCCTGAATGGCATTTTTAGTAATCTCGTTAAAGACCACACGGTGGTAACGGCTGTCATCCCCACCAATCACTTCTCTTAAATGCCAAGCAATCGCTTCCCCCTCTCTATCCAAATCCGTTGCGAGATAGATTGCATCGGCATCTTTGGCGAGTTTTTTCAGCTCGGCAACCACATGTTCTTTGCCAGGCAGCACTTCATAATGGGCAATCCAGTCATGTTCTGGATCAACACCCATACGGTTAATCAGTGCAGATTGGGCTTTTTCCGCTTTTTGCTGGTCAGTCAGTTTGACACGCGTTGCAGGCTTCTTTTCAGTAGACTTCGCTCCGCCTCCTGTCGGTAAATCACGTACATGACCGACCGATGACTTCACTACAAACTGTGAACCTAAATATTTATTAATTGTTTTCGCTTTTGCAGGCGACTCCACAATCACTAAGGCACGTTTCTTTGCAGCAGATGCGGAAGCTGCTGTGCTTTCTGAAGCAGAGCGTGGAGTTTTCGCCATAATAAATCGTTTTTCCTGTGTTCAATCAATAAATTAGCGCTGAGCTAATTCATGTAAATAAGTTTTTATCTGTTCAAGCTGTGTGGCTTTTAAGTCAGTTTCTTCATCCCAATATAGCCCAACACAGTTTGCCTGCATATCAATAGCATAAACTCCTTTTAATGCAATGGTTAAATCATTAAATTTCTGATCACCTTGCACCACCTGAAGCTTGCCATCTACCACTCGTGCACGCATAAGCGGCAAACGGGCATCTGGAATCAGGACACTATAATAGGCCACCATGCTGGCACGCTTTTCCGATGCCATTGGAATTTTTGTCCATTCTGGCGCTGCGATTAAACGTGGATGCAAGCCCATTTTTCGTGCCTGATCACGCATCATGCCCAATGCTTTTTCTCGTGGACTAACACGTAAGCCAAAAATCGAGCCAAGTACAAACAGTACAATCGCAACTGTGATCCAAATTCCAATATTACTCATAAAGTTGCCCAAAACATCCTTTTACTAGCGTTACATAAGTTGAATCAAAAAGGCAAGTTTTCCTTACAGTCTATATTCAGGACATTGATTTATCATTCAAACTTGAATATATCGCAGTCATCAAACCTTATTATTCTCAAGTTTAAAATATGATTGATGTCGGAAATATATAATAAATACATGACTCAGTTTTGACTGTAAATATGAATGACTTATTTTATCGTGGCGAATAGCTTAATAATGCGGCGGTTTATCATTCACAGGATCAAAAGCTGCAATACCTTCCGATAAATCAGAAGATTCAACCCGACGATATAAAAGTTGCATCTGTTTTTTTAAATCGGCAATTTCTTGCGTCTGAATTGCCAATTGTTGATTTAATTGTTCAACTAAATCATCTAAAAATGCAATTCGGACTTGCAAATCTTCAATGGGTGCGGAAAATGACGCGTGATCATCAAAATTTTGTGGTTTAGTCATTTCAGACCTCATCTGAACTTTTAGGAAACATTATGGCCTATATTACTTTAAGGGATGTCCATCTCGCATTTGGCGGACCTGCCTTACTCGACGGCGCGAACTTTAACCTGGAACGTGGCGAACGAGTCTGTTTAATTGGTCGTAATGGCGAAGGTAAGTCTACTTTATTAAAACTGATTGAGGGAAGCCTGTTGCCTGATAACGGCGAAGTTTCCATTCAAAACGGTTTAACTGTTTCAATGTTAGCCCAAGACGTCCCAATGGACTCTGGTAAAGTTGCTGATATCGTTGCCGAAGGTGCAGGCGAAGCAGCCAATGTCTTAAAAGAATATCATGAAGCCAGCGATGCCTGCGTGCTGGGCGATATGGAAGCCTGTGATCGTATGGGCATGCTTCAGCACAAACTCGATCAACTCGATGGCTGGGCACTCGAAAATAAGGTCAATTCAATTCTGAGCAAAATGGGACTTGATCCCGATGCTGATTTAGCTGATTTATCAGGGGGGCGTAAACGTCGCGTATTGTTGGCGCGTGCCTTACTGACTCAACCAGATGTCCTATTACTCGACGAACCAACTAACCATCTCGATGTTGAAAGTATCGAATGGTTAGAAAAGTTTTTAATGGATCAGAATAACCTGACCCTGCTGTTCATCTCGCATGACCGTTCATTTGTTGACAGCATCGCAACCCGTATTGTCGAGCTGGATCGTGGTATTTTGCGTAGCTACGAAGGTAACTATTCACGTTATCTCGACCTCAAAGCACAGCAAATGGAAGCAGAAGAAAAGCAGAATGCTTTATTTGATAAAAAGTTAGCTGAAGAAGAAGCATGGATTCGTCAAGGTATTAAAGCACGTCGTACCCGTAACGAAGGTCGTGTCCGTGCCTTGAAAGACTTGCGTGAACAGTCTAAGGCGCGTCGTTCACAACAAGGCAAGGTCAGCATGGCAACTCAAGAAGCGAATCGCTCTGGTAAGCTGGTGTTTGAAATTGAAAACTTAAGCGTGAGCTACGACAGCAAAGCACTGATTAAAGATTTCTCTGCAATCGTGTTGCGTGGCGACCGTATCGGTTTGGTCGGTGACAACGGTGTCGGTAAAACCACCTTGATCAAAGCCATTCTGGGTGAAATCGAGCATGGCGGTTCAGTCAAGACTGGTACACAACTTGAAATCGCCTATTTTGACCAGTTACGCAATGCGCTCGATCTTGAAAAGACCGTGATGGCGAACGTTTCAGAAGGCTCAGACTTTGTCGATGTGAATGGTAACCGCCGTCATATCTATAGCTATTTACAAGACTTTTTATTCTCTCCAGAACGTGCGCGAACACCGGTAAAAGCACTTTCTGGTGGTGAACGAAACCGTATTCTTCTCGCAAAATTGTTACTTAAGCCATCGAACCTGATTGTGATGGATGAGCCAACCAATGACTTGGATATGGTAACGCTTGAGTTGCTTGAAGAAATGTTATCCGAATACAAAGGGACCTTGCTGCTCATCTCGCATGACCGTGCCTTTATGGATAACGTTGTGACCTCAACGTGGGTGTTTGATGGCAAAGGGAATATTGATGAATACATCGGTGGCTATCAGGACTATCTAGAACAACGCCCAGACCAGAAAGTCGTTGATCAAAAAAGTGATGTCAAAAAAGCGCAGGCAAAAGCTGAAGCGGCTGCCGCAGCTGCTCTCGCTCCTGCACCGAAAAAAGTGAAGTTGAGCTATAAAGATCAGCGTGCACTTGAACAGCTGCCTGCTGAAATTGAAGCATTGGAAACTGAACAAGCCACATTATCAGAGAAACTGGCTGATGGTTCATGGTTTGTCAGCGATGCCAATGCAGCAACTCAAGCCAGCCAACGTCTCGCAGAAATTGACGAATTATTGCTAGAAAAGTTAGAGCGCTGGGATGAGCTAGAAAATCTAAGCAAAGGTAATTAAATCCTCTATGAGCATCTATCTCTTAAGGATAGATGCTCTATTCCAACTCAAATCGACGATTAAATCTTAAAATTATCTTTTAATGACTGATAAATATTAAAATTCTCATCATCAAAACATACAAAAATGACTTCCGTTATAAACTGACTCTGTTTTAATTGCTCAGCAATTGTTTTTAACGCAATTTGAGCAGCAAGCTGTTTAGGAAAACGATAAATTCCTGTAGAAATATTCGGAAATGCCATACTTTGTAGTTTCAAATTTTCAGCCAGTTTAAAACTGTTCCGATAAGCATTTTCCAATAATAAAGCTTCATCGTGCTGTCCATCGACCCAAGTGGGCCCAACGGTATGAATGACATATTTCGCCGGCAAATTTCCAGCCGTCGTCACCACAGCCTCACCAACAGCACAACCACCTTGTTTTGCTCTTATTTTTTGACAATCTGCCAAAATCGCTGCGCCGCCTTTTCGGTGAATTGCGCCATCTACACCGCCTCCACCGAGTAACGAGGTGTTCGCAGCATTCACAATTGCATCGGCCGTAATCTGAGTAATATCTCCCTGAATGATGTTTATCGTTTTCACCATAATCTCCTGATCGAAATAATGATTGATCTATCGACAAAAAGCATGCGCTTTATCTTTTAGATTTAAAAGTGTACGCACAACTTGATCTAAATTCCAATTTGCAAAAGATAAATCCTCGCAGAGAGTTAGATTATTCAAAGCCAAGTGAGCTTTGATGATCGCGTTGCAGAATAAAAAAATAGGGCTGGGCTTGCTGTTTTAGATCCATCCAGCCCAATACGGTATTTTCATCTATTTTTCGAAACACATCATGAATAGGCTTTTCATCGTAAATCATCGTCGCCGATATTTTCCCCCGAAACTCAGTCATTCTTAAACGGGCTTTACTGTCTTTGGTTTTTAATAGTTTCAAACCACCAGCCAGATACTTGCTGTTATTTTTCAAAAGGCTAAAATCAATATTTAGAGGCAACCATTTTGGATCAAGGAAAAATAACGCTGTCTTCTTCGCATTGAGGAGCACTAACGGATATACCGTTTCCTGATCAATAAATAATTTCCCATACCAGTTTGCCTGCTCCAATAGACCATTCATCGGATGACCTGTTACCACCTCAAATCCTTTCCAGCGACCATACATAAATGCACAGTCAACCTCATCCAAGTGATCATAAAACTCGATCATTTCCTGAGCGTCGATTTTCTTCCCTTGTGATATTTCCTGAATATTCATCATCCCTTCCCTTTTTGTTTTATTGATCCTCAACTCAATCTGGATTGAGTCAGGTATGACCTGCATTGTATTACAGCTAAAGTAGAAGCAAAAAATTTCTCATTCAATTTCCGCCGAGTAGCAACCGAACAAAAGCGTGTTGGCATATTCTCAGGCTCACTTCATGTTACACTGCTCCAAAATTCAACATTATTCACTCTACTAAGTTTATGAGTCAAAAGCAGTCTTATATACCTGGCGAATTTCAATGGGAATTTCTATTACCCAAATATTGGAAAATTTGGATCGCCATTTTTTTTCTTATGTTATTGGCCATTCTCCCATGGGCAATTCAGTGGCGCTTGGCACATGGCTTAGCAGGATTATTCTGGCATCTGCTCAAGTCACGCCGAAAAACCACACTTCGAAATCTGGAACTGTGTTTTCCAGAATGGTCACCAGCGGAAGTCGAAGCCCAAGCAAAACAAGTTTTTGTCGATATGATGCTGGGTGTTTTTGAAACCCTGAATGCATGGTATTGCCCTCAATGGTTTAAAGATCGTCACAGCATTGAAGGCCTAGAACATATTCATGAGGCTAAAGCTCAAGGCAAAGGCATCTTATTACTCGGCACACATAGTACCTTGCTAGATGCGGGCGGTTATATCTGCGCCCAGTATTTCGAGCCGGATGTGGTGTATCGACCGCAGAATAATCCAATGCTGGATATGCTGATTTATCGTTGCCGTGCAACCATTTATCAGCACCAGATTGATCATGATGATATGCGTGGTTTGATTCGTCGCCTAAAAGACGGTGGTGCAATCTGGTATAGCCCTGATCAGGATTTCGGTCTCAAACAAGGCGTGATGGCCCCTTTCTTTGGTGTCCCTGCCGCAACGGTCACGGCACATCGTCGCTTATTAAAAATCTCGAAAGCTGTCGCGATTCCGCTGTATTTCTATCGGTACGGAGATGTGCGTAATCCACAATACAAAGTCCTAATTGAACCGATTGTGGACAACATGCCAAGCGAAGATGAGGTGAGTGATGCGATCCGAGTGAATCAGATTATTGAAGCGCAATTACGTATTGCACCGACGCAATGGATGTGGTTCCACCGCCGTTTTAAAACCAGAGCCGAAGGCTACGAAAAAATCTATTGATACGCAAAGAGCCGATCCATTGTAATGAATCGGCTCTTTTTTCAATGAGGAAAAGATAAATATTAGTTCGGGAAAATCACACCTGAGCTTAAATCATAATAAGTTGGATTATTACTATAGACCGATCCTAATTTCACATTAATAAACCAGCCTAAATTACCCTGATCTTGTAAGCGGTTTTGAACCTCACTTGGTAGGTCTAGTTTGTGAATCGCATCTTCTTTAAAGACCTTAGATTCAATATTGGCTGTGCTCGTACTATCACGTTCAAATAAATAGCCTTTGGTATTAAAGAATCCAAGTGCATTGCCCTTATCAATCAGGTGATAGCCTTCCGCAGCCTGCTGTTTGAGCAATAAGTCTAGTTTGGTTGGATTATCATCATAAAATCCTGCTTCTGTTTCTGGCATTTCGAAATAGCGATATGCATAGGTTCCATTATGGGTACTACTGTTCACACAGGTTGGCACATAAAATGTGCCGTTGGTTGTACCGTTATTGGTAAAAGTACTACCAGCAAAAATTAACTTACAACCCTGTGCCCCCAGCTCATTAAATGTTGCCAGAATATTAGCGCGACTGGTATCGGTTAAGAAGCGGTTATCATAAGTATAAGTTGCTGGTTTTTTATCATTTTTAACAAATAAATATTTATAAGTATAGCTTGGTGACTCACCCAATGATGACTTATACGCAAAGCCAGCTTTACCTTGTTTTTTAATCTCAGCCAACCAAAACAGATAAATATTAATAACCACATTGGTTTTGACATCAACAATTTTATAGCTGTAAGTATCCGTCGAAGCATTATTTTTCACATATAAGTTTTTAGGTTCTGGAAAATCACTATTGGCTTTTTTTACATCCAGAGAATTACTAGCTAAAGCAAAACCCTGTCGCCCCTGCTCATTGGCTTGCGTAAGGAAATTCTCAAAAGAGCTTTGGTTATCTAACAAGCGATAACTTGCAGTTGCATTTTTTACAGTCGGTTTCAATAGGCTATAACCATCTACATTGGTACGAGTATAGCAAGTGACTGTCCTCGATGGATCAATACCATCCATATACGCTTGAATATCTTTAATATTCGCTTTTTCATTCACCTCACACATCCCATCTCCTTTAAAGGCATAGGCCCATGCACTTCCCGTGCGATATCGATCACTATATTTCACCCGATTTGCCGTCGTGGTCCCACTGGTTTCAGTCGGCAAAATGTCAGTAATCAACGCATCATCAGAAGCAACCGCATAATTTTTAATAATGGCACCTGTGCAATCTTCTTTTTCAAATTGACGCGTTTCTTTCGTAAAACGAACGCTGTTATCTGAAGTCTTATACACAGTTAAGTTTGTTCGTGCCCCTTCATGGCAAAAGCCGCCTAGCCAAGAACCGACAAAGCGATCGGCCACGACTGGGGTCGGTGTTGGAGTTGGTGTAGGTGTTGGGGTCGGTGTAGGCGTTGGAGTTGGTGTAGGCGTTGGAGTCGGTGTAGGTGTTGGGGTCGGTGTAGGCGTTGGAGTCGGTGTAGGCGTTGGAGTCGGTGTAGGCGTTGGTTTGGAATCAGAATCATTATCCGAGCCACACCCGACCAGTACAGCACATGTCACGCTTAATGCCAGTTGTGTCCATATTTTTTTCATTATTTTACCCTCTGTGTGATTTTTTCACATAAATTACATGTGAAAATTTAACACTTTTATGCTTGAGTGCAAATATATTTCTGCGTAAATTAATAACGAAAGGTCAAAAATATTTTTACTCATGGTCAGAATGTATGGATGCACAAGAGAACTTAGCCAGACAATTCAGTGCCTTACCAAAGGAATGGCAGATCTGGCTAGAAGAAAATTTAGAACGTGGCTGTCGTCCCACTGATTTAGTCAATATTTTGCTACGTGAAGGCTTAATTGATCTTGGTCAGAACTTTGCAGCTCAAGTACCGCGAGAACCACAACACGATCATCAACAAGAACAAACTGTGCTAGAAAAACAGGCACAGCTCAGCATTACGTTCAATCAACAACAGCAAAAATGGCTTGCGCAGGCCGTTTTGAATGGGACAGATCAGGCCTGTATTTATCAAACTTTGCAACAACAAGGCGTAAGTGAAATTGATATCACACTGGAATTGGCTCAGCTAAAACAACATCCTTATTTTCAAATCGCCCAAGAACAGCATTTTTTAGTGCGGAAACGAAACTGGTTGCTCAATACTCTCGATTGTTTTGCCCGTTTGAATCCCCAATATCAGCATATTAGCCGGATCACACTTCCCTCTTTCGAGCAATTTATTCAACAATATTACAGTCGAAATTTACCTGTCATTCTCACAGATTCAGTCGCCCATTGGCCTGCCTTACAGAAATGGTCACCTCAATATTTCAAAAAAACAGTCGGGAATCAGGAAGTTGAGGTACAGTTCAATCGTGAAAAAGATCCAATGTTTGAACGCAACTCGATTCAACATAAAACCAAGATGCTGATGAGTGAGTTTGTCGAATTAATTGAACAAACTCCTCACTCTAATAATTTTTATATGACGGCTAATAATGCCAAAGCCAGTCAGTCAAGTTTAGCCACATTATTTCAAGATATTGATCATTTTCATGGCTATACAGATCATGCACAGGTCTATGATCGCAGCTTTATCTGGTTTGGACCGAAAGGTGCCTTTACGCCCCTGCATCATGACTTGACCAATAACATCCTTGTTCAAATCTATGGACGTAAAAAGGTCACCTTAATTCCCGCACTACAAGTGCCAAATTTATATAATGATGTCGCAGTTTTTAGCAAAATTGCTGATCCTTATCAAATAGATGTAGCAAAATCATTTCCAGACTTTGCACTGAGCAGCAAAATCGAATGTATTCTCGAACCGGGTGATGCTTTATTTATTCCTCTCGGCTGGTGGCATTGTGTCGAAAGTCTGGATATTTCCATGAGTGTTTCATTTACTCATTTTAATATCGACAATGGTGGTGCTGAATCATTTCCAACAACCAACTATTGTTAAAATCAGATCAACCCATAATTAATCACGCTTTAACTCTTCAGGTGCTTTAATGGTAAAACCAACAAATCAGGTCATGACCGAAAACGAATTAACAGCGAATGATACGCAAGGTGTTATTGCTCAAGAAGCAGAAACAACCTTGGAAAGTATTTTTCCAATGATGCAGCACATTGCGCGCTGGTTGATTCATTCTGGCGTAGGTTATACCGACTTTGTTGCCGCATTGAAGCCAATTTTTTATGAACAGGCACTCTCAGAATTAGATCGGATTCAACAAAATAAAACAGATTCAGCCGTGAGTTTATTATCAGGATTACATCGTAAAGATGTCAGTGCTTTTCGGCAACAAGCCACCCAAAATACGACCGAGGCTCCCAACTTTGCCATTAGTGTTCCTGCACGTGTCATTGCACGCTGGATTGCACTGGACCTTCCTCATCAGATTCCAATTTCTGGTGAAGAGAACAGTTTTGAAGCTTTGGTGAAACACATCTCGACAGAAAAACATCCCCGTTCAATTCTATTTGAATTACAACGTTTAGGCGTGGTTGAACAACAAGGACAACAGGTTATCTTGCAGCAAAATAGCTTTACACCAGATAATCAAATGCAGGAAAGTAAAGCCCTATTTTCTGCCAACCTCACAGATCATCTGGCAGCTGGAATTGATAACTTTATTAGCGAAAAACCTTTTACTCATCTCGAACAGGCAGTCCATGCCGAGAAATTAACACCGCAATCGGTTGAGGCACTTCGACAACTTAGTATCGAACTTTGGCAAAATATGGCAAAACAATTATTAAATGCTGCCATTCATCATTGCGAACAAGACCAGAACAAAGCAGATGCAACTTATCAATTTCGATTTGGGGTCTACCAGTACGATACACAGATAAAACTACAAGTGCCTTATATATTTAAGGATAAATAAAAATGAAAACAATATTTTTCCCGAGCATTATTTTAGTTTCAGCGATTGCTTTAACCGCCTGTGGAGAAAATTTTTCTGCGGCCAATGTCAGCTTGGGAGGCAGTGGTTCTGGTACCCAGAAACCCTTACCTGGTGGGGGAAATGGTGGAGGCTCGCATCCCTCTACGGGAGATAAAGGTGAATTTTATGAATATGTCGTCGTAATCCCGCAAGAGACCCAAAGCAGTTGTATGGGGGTGCAACGCAACATGCGTTTTATTGATGCTGAAACCAAAAAACCTTTAACTATAAACTCCCTTCAGAGCTTAGCCACATCCCCCCTGCAAATTGAAATTAGCAACACCACCCCAAATTATGTTTATCAGCTCGTACCGCTGTGCCGTCCGATTGAGTTTCAAGTCGGTGAAACTGTCATGTTTCACGGACAATCATTAAGATGCGCTACAGATCAAGATGAAATACAGGTATTGCGCCCTTATGAAACACGGACTTATGAGCTAGATCTCAGCTTTGCCGAGACTGAACTTCCCTTAATCGTAAACTATAAAGCTTTTTATCGGACTGATTTGCCTAGTATTGGGACAGCGTGGGAAAAATGTGACGCAGCCCAAATCACTGTGCCTATTTATAAGAAACGTATTCCTAAAGAGCCTAAAATTATAGAACCACCGATCACGGTTCCTGAACTACCTGTCGGTGAGAAGCCAGAATAATGCTAGTCATAAAAAATTAAAACCCGAGTCCTGCATCCTGCAAAACTCGGGCAAATGAGGTTGTGCTTTCACGTTATTTTTATTATCTTGCGTCCATCGCATGCATCATATCCATGATGACTTTTCCATCTCAGCGCTGCTTATCCTTAATCGGAAATCCATTCCTGCGTCCTTGTGCTGATGTATTTAGAATAAATCTTTTGCGGCTGTAGGACTATTCGTTACAAACTTAAATCTATGTACGAAATAACGTACATTAATTAGCTAAAGTTTAAAATCACGCAATTCCTCAAGTCACTGAATTCTAAATAAATCACGTAATTTAACCTTATACTACCCACTATTTATGAGGTTGAGCCAAAGGATCAATGACCTCTTTCTCCACTTCCTCAGCCTTCTCTATGCCTTCCTGTATCGCATCTTGAGCTTCCTGTTCATCTTCGGCTGTCTGTTCCAGTGATTCCTGCTGTTGTTCAAATAGACGGTCTGTTTGTAACACCACATAAATCGGAAAATGATCTGAACCGATATGCGACAAGCGTTTCATTTTGACTAAACCAAAATCCGTACTATGAAAGAGATGATCCAGTGACCAACGCAGTAAAGGATAATCAGCATGGAAAGTATTCATGAAATAGCGCCCAACCCGTGGGTCAAGCAGGCCGCTAATACGCTGGAATAAGCGCGTTGTTCTCGACCATGCCACATCATTCAGATCTCCCATCACGATACAGCTCTGATCTAGGTCTTTAATTTGGTCACCCACAATCAAGAGTTCGGCATCTCTTAAAGTTGAGTCTTTCGCCTCAGTTGGACTTGGAGGCTTAGGATGTAAACAGTACAACTTAACCTGCACACCCGACGCTAACGTCAAACAAGTGTGAATTGAAGGAATCTCGTCACTTAAGATAAATTTCACTTCGGTGTCATTTAATGGCAAACGACTATACAGATGCATGCCATATAGATTGTCTAAAGGCACAGGCACACGGAAAGGATAGTCTGCTTCGATTTTGCTCAGCGCTTGTTGCCATGCAGCATCCGACTCAAGGGTCAGTACCACATCAGGTTTTAGATTTTCAATATGCGCTAGCAAAAGATGATATTTATCGTTTGGGGTCAGTACATTCGCAACCAGTAATGAAACTTGCTGTTCAGGTTTTAACTGCGCCTTCTTTACTTTTTGAACCTGCTTTTTCCATAACGGCGTATAGGGCAAAACCATTTTGAGTTGATAGGCAATCGCAGCCATTAAACCAAGAAAAAATAGCTCCGTGCTCAAGGTCCAGTCCGATACACCAAATAACATTGCACAAGCGGTCAAAATCCCCAATGCCAAAATTTGTAATCTGGGAAAATCCGCCCCTCGAAACCACCACTCATCTCGAGGGATCAAAGACCAAAATGAAAGCCATATCACCACTGCTGCGCAAATCTGAATCCACATCATGTTCATTTTTCTCTTTGGGATAGCATAGATTTACAATAAAGCTGTAGCTTTATCAATTTTCTATCTAATATAAACAAGATATTCCACTCAATAAACAGGCTGTTTTAGTGAGGTAACGCTTGCAGTTGTGGACGCTTTTGATACACTCAAACCCCTTTTAATTTTTTTACATACCGAGGCACAATGACATGAAAGTAGGTCTGGTCGGTTGGCGTGGGATGGTTGGTTCTGTCCTTATGCAACGTATGGTTGAAGAGAATGATTTTGCTCATATTGAGCCATTCTATTTCTCTACCAGTAATGCAGGTGGTGAAGCGCCTGCATTTGGTGGTAAGACTGCCCCAGCACTTATGGATGCAACGGACATTAAGAGTCTGAAGCAAATGGATGTCATTTTAACCTGTCAAGGTGGTGATTACACATCTGAAGTTTTCCCGAAACTTAAAGCTGAAGGTTGGGATGGCTACTGGATTGATGCAGCTTCTACCTTGCGTATGGCTGATGATGCAATCATCGTACTTGATCCAGTGAACTTGAACGTGATCAAAGATGGTTTAGTGAATGGCACTAAAACTTTCGTTGGCGGTAACTGTACTGTTTCACTGATGCTGATGGGCTTAGGTTCATTATTCCAGAACAATCTGGTTGAATGGGCTACATCAATGACTTATCAGGCAGCATCGGGTGCAGGCGCGCAAAACATGCGTGAACTGATCACAGGTATGGGCTATCTGTATAACAATACCAAAGACTTACTGGATGATCCTAAATCTGCGATTCTTGATATTGATCGTCAAATTGCAGACTTGCAACGTGGCGAAGGTTTCCCGAAAGCAAACTTCGGCGTGCCATTGGCAGGTTCATTGATTCCATATATCGACAAACAGCTCGAAAGTGGCCAATCAAAAGAAGAATGGAAAGGTCAGGTTGAAACCAACAAGATCCTCGGTAACCAGCAAATTGTTCCAATCGATGGACACTGTGTCCGTATCGGTGCGATGCGTTGTCACTCTCAAGCGATTACATTGAAATTGAAAAAAGATGTGGCGCTGGACGAGATCGAAGACATGATTCGCAACTCTAGCCAATGGGCAAAAGTGGTTCCGAATACACGCGAAGCATCAATGACTGATCTTACCCCAGTTGCAGTAACAGGAACTTTAACTGTTCCAGTGGGCCGTTTACGCAAACTGAATATGGGTAAAGAATACCTAGGCGCATTTACAGTTGGTGACCAGTTGCTTTGGGGCGCTGCTGAACCATTGCGTCGTATGCTTCGTATTCTGGTTGAATACAAGAACGCTTAAGCAAAAATCCCGAAAAATCAAAAGCCGATCACATTTGATCGGCTTTTTTATGTGGATGGAAAATGAAGAATTTACAATTCATTTACATCACGGTAATGTATACTTTTTTCTGACCATAACATCACTTTTTCATGGATCGAGATGACTGTTTATAACAAATTAAAAATTGCCATTTTAACCATAATTTCTTCGCAACATCTTTATGCAATTACACTTGATCCATTGCAAATTCAGTCTGCTCCGGGTGAGTTACTTTATGCGGAAATGAGTTTTCATCAAGCTGATATCAACTCGAAATTTGATGTGAGTCTGGCCACGCCTGAAGACTTATTGATGATTGGCGCCGCACATCAGCCCCCTTCAAACCTGAACTTTTTTACACGTCGTAACAATCAGGGAGAAGGTGTCATTGTGATCACTTCTTCGCGTCCAATGACGGATGCTGAACTAAACATCATTATCAAAATCCAAGAAGGCGGCGCTTCTCATTTAAAGCATATTCGACAATCTATGCGTCAGGCAGCAAAGCCGCCGCTCAGCGCAAAAAGTAATAATGAAAAGTCACTCACACCTAAATTTATTGTCAGTGAAAAAGATATTGCTTTAAACCTGCCTGAAAGCACCCGTTTCAATGTTGCAGATACCAATACCAAAGCAGCCGCTAAACAGGAAACGCTATTAAATGCACCCTTTGCCTTGCCGCCAGCATTAAAGAAACAGCAACCTTCTGTATCCGAAGCAGCCGCAATATCTGTTGCTGTGCCTGCAAAAGTAGAATCCTCTTTAGCAGCACCACTCCAACAAACAGCATCGAATGTAAGTAGCAAAGCAGAGAAAGTAACTGATGCTCCTGCAATTAAACAGGAAAATATTCAAACGGCACAAGCAGCGACACCTGCAACAGAGACCGCTCCACCTGCAAATGAGCTAAAAAATAAGGTATTAAAGTCTGTTGAAGATGGCGAGATAACCAAAGCCCAATATCAGGCCAAAGAGCTTTCAGCTCCTGCGAAGAAAAAAGTACCTGTTCAAAATACGCCAACGACATCAGCTGAAACCGCACAACAACATGTTGTACAACGCAATGAATCCCTCTGGAGTATTGCACAACGTATTGCAGGACAAACCCAGCAACCTGTCGCTCAGGTGATGCATCAAATCAAGGCACAAAATGAGCATGCCTTTATTGGAGGCAATGCAAATCGACTCAGACAAGGTTCACATTTGAATTTTAATTTCAGCGCGACAGCAACGCAGCAGAATAAGAATATCAACCAAATCGCGGCTCAAACCCAACGCCCTGCCGCTGCTAAAGCCAAATATCGCTTACAACAGGCAGAAATGTCCTTAGTCGCTGAAAGTAATCAAGATTCAAGTACGGGAAGTGCCAAAAAAGACACATTACAACAAAAAACCAGTGCAGACTTGTCATTAAAAGTTATGACAGCACGGGAAAAAACCGTTACATTACAAAGAAACGTAACACAGTTAGAACTGGCACTGCATCAAAAGGAACAACGTATTCAGCTGTTAAATGCTCGGCTTGCCGAACTACAAGATCAGTTAAAAGCGCAGCAGGAAACTAAAAAGTCAACACGCTAGGTTACGAGAAGATTCTCATAAATTTGCATAAAAGCGGCTCAATCTTTAAGGGGTAAAGATCATGTCAAATATAATCATCGTACTACTGGTCATTGTGCTGGTGGTTGCGATCTTTTTAAAAAAACGTGAAAGTAATCAAGCCAATGCTGCACCAAAGAAAGGTACAGCTAAAACACCGAAAAAATCTGCGACCAAAACGGCTTCACGCACGGCTTTAGTTCGTGAAGAACAAGAACTTGCCCCTCAAGTTAGCACTGCAATTTCTGAAAGCCTCCGCCAACAGCTTGAAAAGCAAATACATAGTGGCAATTTCCAAGCCGCTGAAGCACAAATCAATCAGGCTTTAAAACAAGATAATTCTCAACATGAGCTTTATCTTTTTTTACTTGAGATTCATCTTAAACAGAAAGATGATTTTGCAATTGATCAACTGATCAAGCATGTGCATGCACTGAAACTTGAAGATATTGCGCAAGCTGCTGAAATCAAACATCGTGAATATCTACAGAATAAACAGCCTGACTCTATTGATTTTAATTCGGCAAGTTTTCATCAAACGCATACGACCACAGAACCTGTCGCTCAAAACAATAGCGCAGATTTCGATGCATTAGTTCAAACACCAGCAGCACAGTCTTTTGACGATTTACAATCTGAATATACGGCTCCTGCGGAAGAAGCTCGAACGGTAGAACCAGCGCCTGAAGTACAGCCTTTAGATTTCAACTTTTCATTTGAACAAAAGGAAACGGTTGAACCAGCTCCTGCACCAGTTGAAACACCTGAAGCAAAACAAGAGCAACCACTTGAGTTTTCTTTTAATCTGGACTCAGCAACACCGAAGACTGAAGAAACCAAAGTTGCAGACAGCAAGCCAGAATTAGACTTTAACTTTGCGGATTTAGAGGTTGTTCCAAATCAACCTGAAGCCAAACAGCAAAGTACAGAAACAGCACCGAGCCTTGATTTCAATTTTGAACCGTCTCAAGCTCAGGTTGAAGAAAAAACCTCGATTGAAAAGACTGAGTTTTCATTTGAAGCTGTAGCACCAGCGCCTGTTGCGGAACCTAAAGTTGAATTTACTCCAGCACCCTCTCAAATTTCTGCAAGCCACGATCCACTGGTGCAATCATTCCCAGATTTGCAACAACTGGATGAAGCTCAGCTCAATTTAGAACTGGCTGAACAATATGTTGAACTGGGCGCCTACGAATCTGCCCGTGAATTGTTAAAAAACACCTCTGCATTCAATCCAGAGCAACAACAACGTTCAGAAATTTTACTGAATAAAATAGCTTCCTGAATTTGATCAGTCTAATATAAGCAGTCTCTAAGACTGCTTTTTTTATGATGAAAAAAATCGCTTTAATCTATATGGGTGGAACTTTTGGCTGTATTAGCGAACCGTTAATGCCAATGCCAGAACAGGACTTTTTACCGCTACTTGGCAAGGTGATCCCACCACATTTACAGGTCGAATGCTTCGCTGCACCCAGTATTAAAGACAGCAGCGCCTGTACTGCAACCGATTGGCTCAAACTGGTCCAACAAATCCAGCAGCTACAACTGAATGGCTTCCAGCATTTTGTGATTATTCACGGTACGGATACGCTCAGTTATGCTGCCGCTACACTGGCACGGTTCTTAGGCCATTCTTGCCATGCGATTATTACGGGCAGCCAATATCCATTACTGAATATTGAAGGCAATGACACACGCGAGTTTACTGATGCTATCGGTAACTTATATCTGGCCCTAGAGCAGGTATTGAGTTTAGCAAGCGGTGTGTATCTGGCCTTTCATCAACAAATTTTCCATGCCCAAACCACGCTAAAAGCACATACAACTGAGCTGGATGCATTTGTCGGGATCAAGGCAGAGCAAAGTTGCAAGACCACGGCTGATCCTTTTGTCATCCACAATGAGCATATCGAAAAAGCAGCACAACTGAGCATGCTCAATCTGATGTTACAGCCGATTGCAAAAGAGCAGCTCATCATGCAGTTAAAAAATCTTGTAACTGCTCCACCAGACTTTCTGGTTTTACAAGGTTTCGGAACAGGCAATATTGCCGTCAATGATGAAATTCTTGCATTATTCGACACTTTTTATCAGAAACAATGTCTGCCAATTATTAGTACACAGGTCACCTTCGGGCAGCTGGATCAGCGTTATGCAGTCAGCTCATGGATTCAATCTGCCAAAGTTTTGGTCAATGATTGCCATAGCCATGCCGATTTATATGCAAAAGCCCTGCAAATGTATTTAAAATACCCGACCCACGAACAATGGTTCGAACATTGGCATCAACACTAATATTGAGGTTAGAACATGCAACGTTATGCAATTGGTATTGAATTTTGCGGTACTCAATACCGTGGTTGGCAAACCCAACAGGCTGGCGTGATCACTGTTCAGGAAACCGTAGAAAAAGTGTTGAGTACCATTGCCAATGAACCCATCGTGTTACATGGCGCGGGCCGTACCGATGCAGGGGTGCATGCAACCAATATGGTGGCGCATTTTGATACCGAAGCGATCCGTCCAGAACTTGGCTGGATTCGTGGTGCCAACAGCCAACTTCCCAAAGATATTTCCATTCAGTGGATTAAATGCATGGATGAGAATTTCCATGCCCGTTTTAAAGCAGTAGCGCGTCGTTATCGTTATGTGGTGTACAACGCCCCTACTCGCCCTGCATTGCTATACAAGCAAGTCACGCATCTTTACCAAACACTTGATGTCCAGAAAATGATTGCGGCTGCATCCAAATTTGAAGGAACACATAATTTCGAAACCTTCCGTGCTGCGGCGTGTCAGTCGAATCAACCTGTGCGTCATGTAAAACATTGCCGCTTGTTTGAGCATGGCCGTTATTTAGTTTTAGATATTCAGGCAGATGGGTTCTTACATCACATGGTACGCAACATCATGGGCTGCCTGCTTGAAATCGGTCAAGGCATGTATGACATCGACCATATCGATACCATGTTTGCAGCAGAAGATCGTACCGCTGCCGGTATTACCGCCCCTTCCGATGGTCTCTATTTTATTCAGGCCTATTATCCAGATGAGTTTGAATTACCGAAGATGCCATTAGGGCCTCAATGGTTAAACCTACCTGAATAATGCAATGCACTAAGCACATAAAAAAGCCTAATCGATTTGATCAGGCTTTTTTCATTTTAAAGAAATTAACGCTGTTTACGCTTACGATATTCAACAGGCGTTTCATTGGTCCAGCGCTTAAAAGCCCGATAGAAAGTACTTGGCTCAGAAAAACCGGTTAAATACACAATACGTTCTACACTTTCACTGGTATTCGCCAAAAGTTTTTTCGCCAGACGACAACGATAGTCTGAAAGAATTTGCTGAAAGCTGGTATTGGCTTCACTCAGTTGCGTTCTTAAACGACGCGGCGTGATATTCAATTGTGCAGCGACTGTTTCCAGTGTCGTTTCACCACTTTCCAGAGTTGAACCTATCGCACGGCGCACTTCACCAACCAGATCGTATCGCGCAAGCTCCTGTAATTTCTCAATCGCCAGTTGCTCGTGCAATTGCAGTAATTCTGGCTCAGCTTGCCACAATGGATAGTCCAGTACCGCAGCATCAAAATAAAGACGAGTTTCTTTTTGTCCTAAGCTGACTGGGCAACCATAAACTCTGAAATATTCATCATCAGCAGCGCCTTCACTGAAATTAAAATCAATGTAGATCGGCTCAAACTGCCCTTCGGTAATAAATTTAAAGAAACGTAAAATGCCAGACATGGCACATTCAGAAAAATGGCGATTGACCAAATTATCCGACCAGAACTGTTCGCCATTGGTCAAATAGCAACGACCATCTTCAATAATCAACTTGGCATCAAAGGCATCACTAATTAGACGCTGGTAAGCCAAAGCGCGCTTTAAGCCTTCACCAAAAGTTTCACTACTGATAAATAAGTGTTCAATGACTTGCCCACGGTATAAAGGCAAATGCTCGCCGAGATGTAATCCAATATCTGGATCTTTACTCACGTCCTGTGCCGCAATCCAGAAGGCATTTTGTGCACTCAGTGGCGTTCTCGCATTGGTATCAACCTGATTTAGCGCCACGCCGGCTTTTGTTAAAATCTCTTCGGTTGGTAATCCTGCTTTACGAATTGCCTGATAACCAAAGCGCAATACAACTGATGCATCTGTTAGCTGACCCACGCAGTGCCCTTCCCTGTAGATACGTTATTATGACAATGAACAACAATTTTAGATTAACGTTGATTGACCAAACTGACAACAATATTCTGCTTATTTTGTTAAAAAAAATCCCAAATTGTCCGACAGTTTCTTTCGGTTAATATCTGACAGCCTTACCGCGACTTGATCTTGTAAATTTTAAATAAATTGACTATAATTTGCGCCTTCCCAATTTGATCATCAGGTAGGCTATGGCCAATAAAGAGGAACTCATTGAGTTCGAAGGCGTTGTCACCGAAACGCTTCCTAATACGATGTTCCGTGTACGTTTAGAAAACGGTCACGAAGTTATTGCTCACATTTCTGGTAAAATGCGTAAACACTATATTCGTATTTTGACAGGTGACAGTGTAAAAGTTGAAATGACACCTTATGATTTAACCAAGGGTCGTATCACTTATCGTGCACGCTAAGTCAGATTAGTGAATGCAAAAAAGCCACATCTTTATGTGGCTTTTTTTATTTCAACAGGCCAGAAGCAGAACTTATTCACTTAAGCGTGTAGTTTTACACGCACCCGCTTCACACTCACGTAAGCGCTCTTGTAGCCAGTTGTTACGGTCTTGGGTCATATTCAAACGACATTGAATATTCGCCGTGCTTTGCAGGTCTTCACTACACTCAACATCGCGATAACGGACCCACGCCAACTGGGATTTCTTCAAAATTTTTTCTTGTGTTTCATTCAGGTATTTGCGTAATAGTTGATAGTTTTTATTTAAATCCGTATCCGCACTCATATAGACTTTATTGGTACAGTAAACATCATCATAACCATTACGTGTCTTATCACAATTATCCGCATAACTTAGTGTCGCCATCACACTACCCATCAATCCGAATATTAACCTGTGCATCAAACTTTCCACATCTCTTAACTCTCGGGCTCATCTAAGCATATTTTGCTTCTCTTTAGTATTACCCAAAAGTAGACAAGTTTGTACGTTTTTGTCTTTGTTTGTCTATATCGTTAGAATAGAGAGATGGGCTAAAAATTAAGGAAAATAAAATGGCAAATTATAAAATATATTTGGCTGCTTTCATTTTAGGTTTACAAGGATGCACAACCGCAGGATGGCGATCTGTACAACTGCAAGACTATTTACAGCCTTATGTGGGCCAATCCGCTGATCAGATCCAGCAAAACCTCAACTTACGAAGTTTAGGCTTCCAGACCTTAAAACAACCTCAGAGAAGCAAAGAAAGTTTGGTTTTTACTGTCCTTCGGCCGATTAATATTCCCGTTCCGATTGCACAGGCTTATGGAGATCCGAGCTCACCAACCAGTGGCTCAGTACGATTAGGATCGATCTCAACCAGCCAGCAATCTTATGATGTGAATTTCTATTGTCATATCATCTTCGAACTGGATCAGCAGCAAATCGCCCGCGCCATACGTTATGAAGGTAAAGCTTGCTAAACAGCCAAATAAAAAAACGCAGCAATTGCTGCGTTTTTGCTTTCAATACAGATTAGTTCAGCGCAGAAACAACTGCCTCACCCATCGCATCTGTACCCACTTTGGCCATACCTTCAGACATAATGTCGGCAGTACGTAAACCTTGATCCAGCACCTGACCTACAGCATCTTCAATCGCTTTGGCAGCCGCTTCTTCACGGAAGGTATAACGTAGCATCATCGCAACTGACAGCACGGTCGCCAATGGATTGGCAATATTCTGTCCTGCGATATCAGGAGCAGAACCATGACATGGTTCATACATGCCTTTGCCATTTTCATCTAAAGAAGCCGAAGGCAACATGCCAATTGAACCAGTCAACATTGCTGCTTCGTCAGACAGGATATCGCCAAACAGATTACCTGTTACGATGACATCAAATTGCTTTGGTGCACGCACCAGTTGCATCGCTGCATTATCAACATACATATGTGATAACTGAATATTTGAATATTGAGCTTGCTGTAAATCAGTCACCGTTTGCTTCCACAACTCAGTCACTTCAAGTACGTTGGCTTTATCGACCGAACATACTTTTCCACCGCGTAATCCAGCCAGTTCAAAAGCAACCTTAGCGATACGCTTGATTTCGCTTTCTGAGTAAACATCGGTGTTATAACCCTGTTTCTCGCCATTTTCCAGTTCACGAATACCACGCGGTTGACCAAAATAGATCCCGCCAGTTAATTCACGAACGATGAGAATATCCAGACCCGCTACAATTTCTGGCTTCAAGCTAGAAGCATCAGCCAATTGCGGATACAAGATTGCTGGACGAAGATTAGCGAATAAATTTAATTCACTACGGATTTTCAACAAACCACGTTCTGGACGAATTGAGCGCTCAATGCTATCCCATTTAGGACCACCCACAGCACCAAGTAGAATGGCATCGGCTTTTTTTGCTTGTTCGCTGGTCACAGCTGGATACGGTTCGCCATGTGCATCAATTGCTGAACCACCGAGTAAACCATGTTCCCATGTCAAACCTAGATTAAATTTATGATTGACCTTGGTTAAAACCTGTTCCGCTGCAGCTACGATTTCAGGACCAATGCCATCACCCGCTAAAATTAAAATATGTTTAGACATCTACTTTTCCAGTTTTCATATAAGCAGTTTTGACACTGCGAGCCGATTAAACCTTTTTCTCAACAAACTCGCCTAAACCTGTACTGACATCAAAAGGACGGCAGAAGCGGCGAATGGTATGTTGCTCTTGCTGTAAATCTACACATAGCGGATCAGGTACAGAAACTTTAAGTAAGCTGCCTGAAGAGCGATGTGTTCTGTCTCGATACATTTTAAAGGTATAGCGCACATGCGGTTTAAACGCATGAATGACATGGAAAGTTTCTGCACGGTCTGGAGAAATAGGATAGAAACGAATGACAACTTCATATTGCTTGGCAGGTACGCTTAAATACACCTGCTGCTTTCGGCTGAATACCGAACCATGTAATCGAACAATCCCCCGTCCCATTGCCTGCTGGCTGATCCGGTGGGTCTTTGCATCGATTACCGCAATATCCCCGATTCGTTCAAACTCACAATTCTCAACGCCTGAACAATATAAAGTCGTGTTGTCCGCCTTACTTTCCAGCATGTTCTGTGCAATACGAACCTGATCAACCACGTTCGGTGCATTTTGACACGCGGTTAAAGTCGTACCAACACATAGACACAGTAAAATACTGCGAGCGAGTCTTCTTCTCATTATTCAAGCCCAGTCCTCATGCCTTGTTAACATGTAAGCAAAAAATT
Organism: Acinetobacter sp. NRRL B-65365; assembly: GCF_001605865.1. NCBI lineage: Bacteria > Pseudomonadati > Pseudomonadota > Gammaproteobacteria > Moraxellales > Moraxellaceae > Acinetobacter > Acinetobacter sp. NRRL B-65365. Next base: position 58,892 of record NZ_LRPD01000067.1, read on the forward strand.
ATTCGCTAGCATGTTAACAAGAGTTCAATGTCTGCGCTATGGCTATGTTAAAAATGTCCAAGACGAAGTGTAATTTCATCCACTCAAATTAAGCCTGAATGTCCTGAAAGACCCAAGGACGCGCCTGTTTTGCTTTCGCTTCATAGGCACGAATATCGTCTGCAACCTGTAAAGTTAAGCCGATATCATCCAAGCCATTCAATAAACAATGTTTACGGAATGGATCAACTTCAAATTTAAATGCTTCACCTGTTGGCGTACGAACTTCCTGAGCATCCAAATCAATCGTTAACTGATAACCTTCATTTTCAGCACATTCTTTAAATAACTGATCCACAATCTGTTCAGACAAGATCACAGGCAACATGCCATTTTTAAAACAGTTATTAAAGAAAATATCGGCAAAGCTTGGTGCAATCACGGTACGGAAACCATATTCACTCAATGCCCACGGCGCATGCTCACGGCTTGAGCCACAACCAAAATTGGTACGTGCCAATAAAATACTAGAACCTTGATAACGCGGTTTATTTAAAACGAAATCAGGATTTTTTGGACGTTTGCTAATGTCTTGTCCCAAATAACCTTCATCCAAATAGCGCAACTCATCAAATAAATTGTCGCCAAAACCAGTACGTTTAATTGATTTCAAAAACTGTTTTGGAATAATCAAGTCGGTATCAACATTGGCACGATCTAAAGGTGCAACAATACCTTGCTCTACAGTATATTTTTTCATGATTCTGCTCCCTTAGAATGAACGAACATCAACAAAATGGCCTGCAATTGCTGCCGCAGCCGCCATCGCTGGACTCACCAAATGGGTACGTCCACCATTGCCCTGACGACCTTCAAAATTACGGTTTGAAGTCGAGGCACAATGCTCGCCGGGTTGTAGTTTATCGGCATTCATCGCCAAGCACATTGAACAACCTGGTTCACGCCATTCAAAACCCGCTTCCAAGAAAATCTGATCCAAACCTTCCTGTTCCGCCTGCTGTTTCACCAAACCAGAACCCGGAACGATCATGGCCTGCTTGATACTCGCAGCCACTTTACGACCTTTTACCACGTCGGCAGCAGCACGGATATCTTCAATACGTGAATTGGTACATGAACCAATAAATACGCGATCTAACTGAATATCAGCCAAGGCTTGTCCAGCTGTTAAACCCATATATTGATAAGCACGCGTCCAGTCATTGCGTTGTACGTCATCTTTAGCTTGCTCTAAAGTTGGCACGGCTTGTGTCACTGGAATGACCATTTCTGGCGAGGTTCCCCAAGACACTTGTGGTTCAATCTCGGCACCATTCAATACAACTACCGCATCAAATACCGCATCTTCGTCTGAATGCAAAGTATTCCAGTATTCAACTGCCTGATCCCACTGTTCACCTGTTGGCGCATAGTTACGATCTTTGACATAGGCAATGGTTTTGTCATCAACAGCCACCATTCCCACACGAGCACCGGCTTCAATCGCCATATTACATACCGTCATACGGCCTTCGATTGACATGTCGCGGAACACTTGCCCACCAAACTCGATGGCATAGCCTGTACCACCTGCAGTACCAATTTTGCCGATAATCGCCAAGACCACGTCTTTAGAAGTTACGCCCTTGCCCAACACGCCATCGACACGCACCAACATGTTTTTCGATTTCTTCTGTACCAAGCATTGCGTTGCCAATACATGTTCAACTTCTGAAGTCCCAATACCATGTGCCAAACAACCAAAGGCACCATGCGTTGCGGTATGCGAGTCACCACACACCACCGTCATACCTGGTAAAGTCAAACCTTGCTCTGGCCCAACAACATGCGCGATGCCTTGGCGTATGTCATTAATACCGAATTCAACGATATTAAATGTTTTACAGTTATCGTCTAAAGTCTGAACCTGAATACGAGAAGTATCATCTTCAATCCCAGCGATACCCTGTTCACGCTCTTTTTTAGAAGTCGGTACGTTATGGTCAGGGGTTGCAACATTGGCACTTAAACGCCACGGTTGACGACCAGCAAGTTGTAAGCCTTCAAATGCCTGAGGGCTGGTCACTTCATGCAATAAATGACGATCAATATAAATAAGGCTAGAACCATCATCGCGTTGTTTTACTAAATGGTCATCCCATAATTTGTCGTACAAAGTTTTGCCTGCCATGTCGTCGCTCTCCATCGTGCTTGCCATCGGACTGGGTATTTTTTATCTTGAATTGATTATAGCAATGCTTTTACATAAATCTAATTTATCATTTTTATAAATTAACAAACTTTTTGGAATGATAAATTTTCTTCTCGGCTCATCTTTGTGCTTTCAAATGAAAAGCATGCGAAATCAATCTGATCCTGCCTGATCTTAACTTTAATGTCATTTTTTTTAATCATATTTAAGTGAATGTTCATTCTATTTATAAAAACAATCATCATAAATTGAAATTTCTTTTTTACATTTCAAATGATAATGATTATTATTTAATTAAATAGAGATTCTGTAGGGTGAAGCCGATGTCAAATATTCAACAATTCGTAATGAATAATAGTAGGACTTTGAAAAAAACCTTGAGTTATTACATCATGCATATTAGTGTGGCGATGCTCGTTGCATATATCATTACAGGCAATTGGATCATGGCGGCAACCTTAAGTTTGATTGAGCCAACAGTACAAGCCTTTGCTTTTTTCTTTCATGAAAAAGTCTGGAATTATTTCTAATTCAAAAAATTGCACATAAAACCAATTTAAAATCTCTCCCGGATAAGCGTGTATGAACCTCGCAGCTTTTGAAGCATTTGTAAAAGTGATGGAAACTGGTTCAATTTCTATTGCAGCAGAACAATTATTTATTACCCAGCCTGCAGTGACCAAACGGATTCATAGCTTGGAAGACTACTTTGGCGTCAAGCTATTTGAGTCCGCAGGTCGTGGCATTCAACCGACCCATGCAGCACATTCTCTATTGCCCAAAGTCCAAACCTGGCTGAATAAACTGGGTGAGATTCATCATACCCTGAGTCATGAACAGGCACAGGTACAAGGTCGTCTCAAGATTGGTACCAGTCACCATATCGGTTTACATCACCTAGCTGAGCCACTTAAAAATTTTGTTCAGCATTTTCCTCAAGTCACCTTAGATGTCCATTTTGTCGATTCTGAACAGGCGCATGAACAGGTATTGGCAGGCGAACTAGAACTGGCCTTTTTAACCTTACCTCCAGTCGGAGATGATCGGCTCAACTATGTCACCATCTGGAATGATCCGTTGGTATTTGTTACCGCGCCCTTCCATCCCTTGGCACAGCAAACTCAGCTTAAGCTCGAAGACCTGATAGCTTATCCAAGCTTATTACCAGCAGCACAAACCTATACCAGTCAGATTACTTTGGCAGAATTTGAAAAGAATAATCTCAAGCCAAAAATCACCATGAGTAACAATCCGTTAGAATCCATCCGCATGTTGGTATCGATTGGTTTAGGCTGGTCTGTTTTACCCAAAACACTGGTCAATCAGGATTTAAAACAGCTGGATCTACAGCTGGATATGCAACGCCAACTTGGTATGGTCTGGCATCCAGCTCGCATCCAGTCTAAAGCGGCTGAGGAGCTGATTCGGATGATGCAGGTAGGATAAATAATCCATCCTTTGCTGTAGAAACATTCATACAATAAAAAACCTCCACTTATGGGAGGTTTTTTATATTCTTCAAAATAGACAGGGATATAGAGACCTTAGATTGACCAGTCCTGAATTTCCCAAGCCTGCTCTTGCGCCAATTTTTCTAAACGGTCATCTGGATTGACGGCAATCGCATGGGTCGCATATTCCAGCAAGAAACGGTCATTGATCGAATCTGAATAAGCCCAAGATTCATCTACGGTACGTCCAGCCAGCCATTGATCCAGACGTGCCAGCTTACCTTTTTGATAACATGGAATTCCTGTGACCTTGCCTGTGTATTTACCATCAACCACTTCAGCACTGGTGGCGATAATTTCCGTAATACCAAACTCACGGAAAATCGGCGCGGTAATAAAATCACTGGTCGCGGTAATCCCCACAATGGCATGCCCGAGATCCTGATGCTTTTTAATCGCATCAAATCCTTTTGGACGCATTTGTGGACGAATGACTTTTTGCATAAACAACTGATGTAATTCAGTTAAATAGTGATTGTCGTGCTTGGTGAGAAATTCAAAAACAAATTCATTATAGGCAATCGGATCCAGTTGCCCTGCTTTATAGTCTTCGTAAAATTTGTCGTTCATTTGACGATGATGAACAGGATCAACCAAAGCTTCACTGACCAAAAACTCGCCCCATGAATGGTCAGAATCGGTATTTAACAGGGTATGATCTAAATCAAACAAAGCCAATTTCATATAAATGCTCATTTAAATGCAAATTAAAGAAAAAAAACGTAAATCTATTTCCGTAAGTCACTAAAAATTCGTTAAGATCATAGCAATTTAAACATTTTACTTTGACCTTTTTCGAGTTGGACATGGAAGATAGTCTGTCCCCGAGATCAAAGTCAACGATATAGATAAAATTTAGGTAGCCAAATGATCGACTCAGAAGGTTTCCGACCCAACGTCGGGATCATTTTGGCAAACGATGACGGACAGGTTTTATGGGCAAAGCGCATTGGTCACAATGCTTGGCAATTTCCACAAGGAGGGATCCAATTTGGTGAAACCCCTGAACAGGCACTTTTTCGTGAACTGAGAGAAGAAGTCGGTTTATTGCCCGAACACGTCCAGATTATAGCGCAAACAAAAGGTTGGCTGCGTTATCGTTTGCCACATCGGTACATTCGGTCAGATTCAGATCCGGTATGTATTGGACAAAAGCAAAAATGGTTTTTACTGAAGTTAACGGCCTCGCCTCATCATATTCAGTTAAACCTGTCAGACCCACCCGAGTTCGATGAATGGCAATGGGTGAGTTACTGGTACCCATTGGGTCAAGTGGTCAACTTCAAACGTGATGTTTACCGTAAAGCCATGATGGAATTATGTTTACAACTACCTCAGCGTTAATTGTCATAGAATCATCATTTTAAGCAATGATTTTTGGCAAGAGAGCTGTTATAACTAGGCCTATAACGATTCAATAAACTGGAGTAAACATCCATGTCAAACATGCAACTCGACACCCTTAGACGCATTGTGCAAGAAATTAATGCGTCCGTCAGTTTGCATGATTCTTTGGACATTATGGTCAATCATGTGGCTGAAGCCATGCATGTGGATGTCTGCTCGATTTATTTACTGGACGAACGTAATCGCCGTTATGTGCTGATGGCATCGAAAGGTCTTAAACCTGAAGCCGTCGGCAATGTCTCGTTAAATATCGGTGAAGGTCTGGTCGGTTTAGTCGGGCAACGCGAGGAGATTGTGAACCTCGACAATGCGCCGAAGCATGACCGCTTTGCTTATTTACCTGAAACAGGCGAAGAGCTGTTTAACTCATTCCTTGGCGTGCCTGTGATGTATCGTCGTAAGGTCATGGGCGTACTTGTGGTTCAGAATAAAGAATCCCAAGACTTTAGCGAAGCCGCAGAATCCTTTTTAGTGACGCTATGCGCACAACTTTCAGGTGTCATCGCACATGCACATGCGGTTGGCAATATTGATGTGTTCCGCAAGCCAACCACTGGCTCAACTTACAAAACCTTCCAAGGTGTTTCAGGTGCAGGCGGTATCGCACTGGGTCGTGCCATCGTGCTCTACCCACCTGCCGATCTTGCTGCCATTCCAGATCGTGAAGCAGAAGATATCAGCGAAGAACTGGATTTACTGGATCAAGCCATTGCTTCGGTTCGTCAGGAAATTCAGTCCTTAGATGAAAAAATGCAAGATTCCCTCATGTCGGAAGAACGGGCGTTATTTAGCGTGTTCTTGCGAATGCTGGATGAAAATGCCTTACCAAGTGAAATTAAAGACCATATTCGTGTAGGAAGCTGGGCCCAAGGTGCAGTGCGTAAAGTGATCGACAAACATGTTGCGCTGTTTGCACAAATGGAAGATGACTACCTGCGTGAACGCGTTTCTGATCTCAAAGATCTAGGCCGTCGAATTCTAGCCTGCCTGCAAGAAGCGGATTCAAGCCATCGTGAGCTCAGTCCTGACAGCATTCTGATTGGTGAAGAAATCAGTACTGCCGCTCTGGTGGAATTGCCAGTTGATAATATTGCCGCAATCGTCACCTCGGAAGGTGCAGCCAATTCACATATGGTGATTGTGGCGCGTGCGCTGGGTATTCCAACAGTAGTCGGTGTTACCGAATTGCCAATCACTACGCTGGATGACATTGAAATGATTGTCGATGCTTATCAAGGCCGTGTTTTTGTCAATCCACCACGTCGCTTACGCCAACGTTATAAAGAAGTTCAGAAAGAAGAAGAACAGATCGCTAAAGATTTAAAGCAATACGAAACCAAAGATGCGATTACACCTGATGGTATTTCTATTCCATTATTCGTCAATACAGGTTTAATGATTGATGTGGTGCGTGGCGTTCAGCGCGGTGCCAAAGGTGTCGGCTTATATCGTAGCGAGATTCCCTTCATGCTACGTGAGCGCTTCCCTGGCGAAGAAGAACAACGCGCCATCTATCGCCAACAGCTTAGCCATTTTGCCAATAAACCGGTGATTATGCGTACCCTTGATATTGGTGCGGATAAAGACTTGCCCTACTTCAGTATCGAAGAAGAAAACTCAGCGCTCGGCTGGCGTGGATTACGCTTTACGCTGGATCATCCTGAGATTTTCTCTGCGCAAATCCGTGCCATGCTCAAAGCCAGTATTGGCCTGAATAATCTGCATATCCTGCTGCCGATGGTAACCAGTGTCAGCGAAGTAGAAGAAGTACTGTATCTGCTTGAGCGTGACTGGGTTGCGGTACAGGAAGAAGAACAAGTCAAGATTACCAAGCCTAAAATCGGGATTATGGTCGAGGTGCCGAGTGTGCTGCTGCAAATTGATGAGTTTGCCGAACTGGTCGATTTCTTCTCGGTAGGTTCCAACGATTTAACCCAGTACTTGTTGGCAGTTGACCGTAATAATCCACATGTTGCCAACGTGTATTCACACTTCCATCCATCAATTTTACGGGCCTTGAAACGTCTGGCTGAAGACTGCCATACACACCAAAAACCTGTCAGTGTATGTGGTGAAATGGCGGGTGATCCATTGTCTGCGATTCTGTTAATGGCAATGGGCTTCAATACGCTCTCAATGAGTTCTAGTAATATTTTGCGAGTACGCAAAGCAATTTGCCATGTGCCAATGAGCGATGCCAAAAAACTGCTTGAAGATGTGCTACAAATGAACAATCCGCTGGTGATTAAAAGCTGGCTTGAACATTATTTCAGAACCCACGGTCTTGCCGACATGGTGAAATCGAATCGCCTGGTCAGTGTATAAAATACCATTCACAAATAATAAAAAAGCGCCCCTTTAAAAGTGGCGCTTTTTTTATAGCTAGATTTTTTATTTTAAATAAACCTGTTGCTTTCCTTGACCAAGACTCACCTTCGGAAATTGGCGGTCGTAATCAATCACAATGGCATCTTTAGCCGTTAGATTGTTGCTGTCTGATTGCCAAGTCACATAATAACTAATCTCGGCATCATCACGGACTTGCGGTTGAATCAACTGACGATGCCCTGCGGGCACACTAAACTCAACACTAAACGGCACTTGTGATACCTGCACTTTCTTTTGCTGAATTAAAGTCGCAGGCACATCAGCCATGCGACTTTCTACTGCATATAAACTGACTGTACCTTGCTGTGGCTGAACGGCATGGTTGCCTGCCCCCACAAACTCAACCGTCAAAGTGGTGGCTTGGTTGGCCTTATGTTCAGAAGTCTGCGACATGGAGGTACAACCTGTCAGTAAAGTGAAAGATAAACCAAGACCCGTTACTATTTTTTTCATTGTTTTTATCTCATCATGAAAGAGCTCAAACATAGCATGCCTTGAATTAAAATCATGACGACTTACATATTTTCAACCTAATTTCTTATCTCTGCCACCTCAACGAGATGTTGCTCTTAAAGATGAACACTCAAGTATTGACGAATCATTAAACGATTTGTGCAATTGAATGCTGCTTTACACAACTGCAACAGGTCAATCTCCCTATTTCTGCATCAAACATTTCTATTTTTCATTTCTTCATTCAGCGATTTTCATGTAGTTGAATGGTTGAGCAAAATTACAATAAAACTTTTATTTTTCATGAGTTTTTTGATTTTTTTAACAATTTTTATATCCAAAAATGCTCAGCTCAAGTTTAAGATTTAGACAGCTTCAATCGAATAAAGCATTTATGACATCAACTTTAATCCATTGGAAAAAAAGCTTTCATCAACCTAGAGTAAAAATACAAAGGATGTAATCTGATTCATTACAAATCTCAATTAGGCATCTGAAATTTTGATACCCAATTTGTATATGTCCCAGTGAAGCATTCATATCTTTGAACGGTCAAATGATTGAGATGACCAAGCTCACAGGTCATCTTGATGGAGATAGAACATGAGCCAAGACGAAAAAAAATGTCCTTATAGCCACCTCACCACTGATTTTGGTGCACCCGTTGTCGATAACCAGAACAGTATGACCGCAGGCGCCAGAGGACCATTATTAGCCCAGGACTTATGGCTAAATGAAAAACTTGCTAACTTTGTCCGTGAAGTGATTCCTGAGCGCCGTATGCATGCCAAAGGTTCAGGTGCATTTGGTACGTTCACGGTTACTCATGACATTACCCAATATACCCGCGCTAAAATCTTTAGCGAAATCGGCAAAAAAACCGAAATGTTTGCCCGCTTTACCACAGTTGCAGGTGAACGTGGTGCAGCAGATGCGGAACGCGACATTCGCGGCTTTGCCCTAAAATTCTATACCGAAGAAGGTAACTGGGATATGGTGGGCAATAACACCCCTGTATTCTTCTTGCGTGATCCACGTAAATTCCCAGATTTAAACAAAGCAGTAAAACGTGACCCGAAAACCAACATGCGTAGTGCAACCAATAACTGGGATTTCTGGACTTTATTGCCAGAAGCATTACATCAGGTCACCATCGTCATGTCAGACCGTGGTATTCCTTCAAGCTACCGTCATATGCATGGCTTCAGTAGTCATACCTATAGTTTCATTAACGCAGCCAATGAACGTTTCTGGGTGAAATTTCACTTCAGAACTCAGCAAGGTATTCAAAATCTGACTGATGCTGAAGCGGGTGAATTGGTTGGTCAGGATCGTGAAAGCCATCAACGTGATTTATTCGATGCAATTGAACGTAAAGACTATCCAAAATGGACACTCTTCGTACAAGTAATGCCTGAACAAGATGCGGAAAAAGTTCCCTATCATCCGTTTGATTTAACCAAAGTATGGCCACACGGCGATTATCCGTTAATTGAAGTAGGTGAGTTTGAACTGAACCGTAATCCTGAAAACTTCTTCCTTGATGTAGAGCAATCTGCTTTTGCACCAAGTAATCTGGTTCCAGGGATCAGTGCTTCACCAGACCGTATGTTGCAGGCGCGCCTGTTTAACTATGCAGATGCGCAACGCTATCGTTTAGGTGTGAACTATCAGCAAATTCCAGTCAATGCGGCACGCTGCCCTGTACATAGTAATCACCGTGACGGTCAAGGCCGTATCGATGCCAACTATGGTGGTTTACCACACTACGAGCCAAACAGCTTCGGTCAGTGGCAAGAGCAAGCTCAGTATAAAGAGCCACCATTGAAAATTAATGGTGATGCCGATTTCTGGGATTACCGTGAAGATGACAATGATTACTTCAGTCAACCACGTGCCTTGTTCGAACTGATGACACCAGAGCAACAAGACGCATTATTTGGCAATACAGCACGTGCCATGGGCGATGCACTCGACTTCATCAAGTATCGCCATATCCGTAATTGCTACGCTTGCCACCCAGCCTATGGTGAAGGTGTTGCGAAAGCATTGGGTATGACCGTTGCTGATGCACAAGCTGCACGCGAAACTGATCCAGCGCGTCATTTACCAAGCTTTCTGTAAGCTTTGACATTCTGAATAAAAAAGCCATCTTCGGATGGCTTTTTTATTTGTGTGCATAACGATTTATTCAAAATTTGACTAGGACAACAACCATGACCATGGATGTATCAACTCACGCCAGCTTTTAAGCACGGATAAAATGCCCTTCTCGAATGCAATAGAAAGGATTAACCAGTTTCGAAGAAGATTTCATGGCATGCTGCAATTCATGTTCAGGAGAATCACGGTCTTCATCTGTCAACTGAAAGGTACGGTAATGAATCGCCAATGAACGGTGCGCATGCAAGTCTAAATGCGCATGAAATGCATCTTGTGGATTCATATGCACATAACGCATCAACATTCGCGGTTCATAGGCCCCTATCGGCAATAATGCGATTCGGGCATCGCCATAGCGCTCATGGATTTGTTTAAAATGCCCTGAATAACCGGTGTCCCCCGCAAAAAAACAATGCCCTGTCTTGGCAAGCAAAGAAAAACCGCCCCATAAGGCACGGTTCTGATCACGCACGCCACGTCCAGATGCGTGTTGTGCAGGTGTATAGGCAATCTTTAACTCATCATGAAACGGGATTTCCTGCCACCAATCCATTTCAATCACATGCAAATGCTTCGGCAGATAATAGGCATTGCCTAAACCGGTATAAATCGGCATTTCAAATTTCTGATGTAACCATTCCAGCGTCGCCAGATCCATGTGGTCATAATGATTATGACTCAATAACACCCCATGAATAGTCGGGAGATGTTCTAGTGCTATTCCTGCGGGACATACACGACGTGGGCCATTGCCCTGTTTCGGGCTAGCATATTCACACCAGACAGGATCAGTCAGAAAGTTATAAGGGCCGATTTGAATTAAAATCGTAGCGTGTCCTACAAACCAGATTTGCCAGTCATTTAAGTCCGCATGCGGACGGTTTTGAGGCAGTTCCAGCATTTGATTGCGTAAATTGGACTCATGAACACGATCAACATTCCATGTATAGGACTGACGAGTCGCCAACCACTTTAACAGCCCTTTTCGATCAAACGGCGTTAACGGTTTCTGCAAATTATAGAAACGGTCTATCCCGCAATGATCAGAAGCCTCATGTGGAAACGGAGGTTTCACCCAAGTATGACTCAAGCAAGATTGTGTCGGCAATTGATAGGTTAATGTCGGCTTATCTTTCATGTACTTCTTCTTTGGTGGAATCTAATCGCATGAGGTCCATTATGTTATATCCCTATGATTACGGCGTGTTTTCAATGTTATCGCGTTTTAAATCATCATGATTTTTTGACTACAAAGATGACATTTCATCACAACACAATCGGTCTTTGATCCTAACATAAGGTTTTTAGTTATGCTGATTTTCTAGAGCTGAGTCAACACAATTTTACTGAACTAATAACGCTCAGTGACATTTCCATCTAAACGTTAAACAAAGAGTTTTTCATTTATATTTTTTATTTTGATTTGATCGTTTATAGGCACTGTAAAAATTAAAAAAGCCGAACAAGTCGGCTTTTCAGGATGATAAGAATCTAAGCATTGCTAAAAAAGGCAGCAAATTTTTGATAGCTTGGACGCTGCTTAATATTGTCCAGATAGCGTTCAATTGCAGGATGAGATTCAACCTCGCCCATCTTAAGCTGCCAGAACAACATCGCGGCAACAGTTACATCCGCAGCGGTGAACTGCTTACCACATAAATACGGATCAACTTCACTCAAGCCTTGTACAAAGGCATTATAGGCATCGTGGTAGTCTCCATATCCCACAGAACCTTTCTGATCGGGTTTCACCTCAACACCTAGCATTTTATTGGTTGAAGCTGCTTCCCAAGGCCCTGAAATAAAGAACAACCAGCGATAATAAAGACCGCGTTTTGGATCATTGAGTGCAGGTGCCAAGCCTTTGTCAGCAAACTTATCAGCTAAATACGCACAAATCGCATCAAGCTCATACACCACAATATCATCGTCCACCAATACCGGGACTTTGCCAAATGGATTGATTTTTAAGTACTCAGGCGCTTTCATTTCTGTTTCAAAGGCCACTTCGATGCGCTCACACTGCACACCCAATTCAATCAGTAACCAGTCTACAACGACGCCACGTGAGAAGTTATTGGTATAAAGTTTAAGAGCCATGTTGATATTTCCTTAGTGAGTTATTCTTATTTCAATGTAATTGTTTAGATTGTCAGTTTTTGTCAGTAGTAGCACACACCTCTTGAATCCACCATTGTTGAAAGAGCTGTTGTTTAAATTGCGGATAAAGCTCCTGACTCAGGCTTAACTGTCGAATACGGTCAATCCGAAAGTGCCGAAAACTCTGTCGCAACTCACACCATGCTGCCAGCACAATCCGATCATTAAAATAACCTAAAGCAAAAGGCCACACGGTACGAGAACTGATACGTTGTTGTTCATCCGCATAATCCACGACTATTTTGACTTGCTGACGGATGGCCAAACGCACCTGTTCTACCAGATTTTCATCGACCGGTAACCAGGCATTGATTGAGCGTAAGGTGGTTTGTTCAAGTAAATGTCGACAATGTTCAGGCAATACCGCATTGAGTTTCGCCAATACCGACGTTGAAGCCGATTTTAAAGCCAGATCTGGAATTTCACTCAACCAGTTTAAGGCCAAGAAGATGGCCTCAATTTCGGTTTCATTCAAGGTCATCGGTGGTAACAGGAAATCTTCTTTGAGTTGAAAACCCAAGCCTGCCGCAGCATCAATATTCACACCTTGGGCGCGTAATGTTTCAATATCACGATAGACACTACGCTGACTAATCTGCAAGCGCTCCGCCAATACCTGTGCAGTGACTGGATAGCGATATTCTCTGAGTAGTTGTAATAAATTGAGCAAACGGATCGATCGGCTCATATAGTCCCTATTGTTATTATGGATGATGGGAAAGCGAACTCTCCCCTCATGATCATTTTATCTTACGCGGCTTAACTTTCAGTTAAATCAGCAACCTTGAGGAGGCTTTGTAAATAACCATGCAAGTCCTGCACATTATGCGCGATGGTTAATGGCTGGTATTGCTGCAAAGTTTCAATACTGTGCACACCATAACTGACCCCTATACGCGGCATACTCAGGTTTTGCGCCATTTCCAGATCGTAACTGGTATCCCCCACCATAATAGCGCGTTCAACCGCTACATCCATCTCGGCAAGAATCTCCTGCAACATCAATGGGTCTGGCTTGGACTTGGTTTCACTCGCGGCACGTGTAATATCGAACAGTGCATGGCTATTGGTTTGCGCCAATACACGGTCCAGACCTTTACGGCTTTTGCCTGTTGCTACGGCAAGCTTGAGACCTTGCTGCTTTAAATCCATCAATAGCTCAGCGACACCATTGAACCAGACATCACCTTTCGAGTTTGCCACATAATGATCGGCATAGCATTGCAAAAGCTCCTGATGCAAATGCGGGACTTGCGGAAACAGGATCTGCATCACTTCGGGTAAACCTAAACCAATAATGCTTTTCGCGGCTTCATCAGTCAGTGGCTGCTCAAATTGTTGTGCTGCATATTGCAAACTCGCCACAATCTGGCCTACCGAGTCGAATAAGGTGCCATCCCAATCAAAAATGATGAGTTCGATATTCTGCTTCATTTCTGCTTTCTCAACTCGTCAATCACCTGCTGCATATCTTCGGGCATCGGTGCTTCAATTACTGGATAATTCGGAATTTCCAAACGCATGGCATGCAGGCATAAACGGCGTGCTGCTGGGCCGTTATACACCGTATTGTGTCCATATTTATCATCCCCCACCAAAGGATGACCAATACTTAAACCATGTACACGAATTTGATGGGTACGACCTGATAATGGTGATGCATGAACCAGAGTTGCTGTTTTAAAGCGCTCAACCACTTTCCAGTCTGTCTTACTTGGCTTACCTTCAGAAGTAACACGGACACGACGCTCGCCATTGGCCAGTTCATAACGCAATAAAGGCGCATCAATCATTTGGCGATCTAGACTGACTTGCCCTTTGACAATAGCCGCATACGTTTTCTGGATCTTATGTTCACGCAGGAGATCCTGTAGTAATTTTAAGGTACTGCGCTTTTTACTGACCATCACCAGACCTGAGGTATCACGGTCAATACGATGAATCAGTTCTAAATATTTTTTACCTGTGGCAGCCCGTAGCGCTTCGATCAGGCCATAAGCCACACCACTACCGCCATGCACGGCGATACCCGAAGGCTTATTAATGACCAACAGACCTTCATCTTCATAAACCACACGGCTCAATAAGCTTTGCGCAACACTATCGCTTACAGGTGCAGCCGTTTCATCCTTTTGTTCATAACGAATGGGTGCGACACGAATCTGGTCGCCAATGCTCAAACGTGTTTCTGCTTTTATTCTTTTTTTGTTTACGCGTACTTGCCCTTCACGAATCAAACGGTAGATTCGACTTTTTGGAACACCTTTTAATCGGGTAAATAAAAAATTATCTATTCGCTGCCCGTCTTGATGCTCATCCACGTCAAACCAAGTGACACTTTGCCATTGTTGTGTAGAATTCATACGCTCGATTAATCCAAGATTTGCTAAATATGATTAAAAAATGATCATTTAGCTAAGTTATTTCACAAGAAACCTAAACTTAGCCCATAGGCAGATGCTGCAAGGTTTGGTATATTCAGCGCACGGATACCACCGTAAGTGAGCATCAAATCAGAAATTTTATTTAGATAAAATTTTAAATCGATGAGATATTCACCAATAACTCGGATAGGTCCTAAAGAATTATGCCGACGCCGAAGGCTTATTATATCGGCAAAATGGCAAACTGTTGCGTTTAATTGTGCATCAGCACATACAGTTTGTTCAGAAAAAATATGTCGCCAGCAATTTGCTGGTTATTAAACGTAAACTGATCCACATCAGACAATTTGCTCCCTGATGTCGCATTCAGGCTAAAGCGTTGATGCATTGGAACTGCCAAGCAGAGATACGATGATCATTCCGTATCAAGACTTCCAGATGGATCGACTTCAATGCTTAATGACAGTGAAAGTCACCATCCAATGCACCGCTCACCCGCCAGTGAAGCGTACAGGAAACTTTGATTATGTTGGATCTAGTGATATTTCACAGATGTAAGACATGCCATGAAATATCAACGGATTCAAGATTGAAGCAGTATTGCTAACATCGGAATAACCGAATCAAAGCCCCCAGCTGGATACTTACAGCCAGTGGTTTCAGAGCTTCCTACACAAAGTTGCTTCTGAGTCTTGATCGCGCCAATTTGATGTTTGCTCAAAAATATTGGGCTTATTGTTTGTGTGTATCACTATTAGGTGTCACACCCATGAAACGTATGTTGATTAATGCAACCCACGCCGAAGAAGTTCGCGTTGCACTTATCACTGGTAATCGCCTTTACGATTTCGATTTAGAAAATCGTACTCGCGAACAAAAAAAATCAAATATTTATAAAGGTCATGTTACTCGCGTTGAGCCATCTTTAGAGGCGGTTTTCGTTGAGTACGGCGCACAGCGTCAAGGCTTTTTATCAATGCGAGAAATTGCAAACTCGTACTTCAAAGCTGACCCTCGTCAAACTTCAAACATCCGTGAACTCATCACTGAAGGCACTGAATTACTGGTTCAAGTTGAAAAAGAAGAGCGTGGCAACAAAGGCGCTGCCCTATCGACTTTCATTTCGCTTGCAGGCCGTTATTTAGTTTTAATGCCGAACAATCCGAAAGGTGGCGGTATCAGCCGTCAGATTTCAGGTTCGGTACGTGAAGAACTTAAAGAAATCTTAGCGTCTTTAAATGTACCGCGTGGCATGAGCGTGATCGTACGTACCGCAGGTATTGGCCGCACTCAGGAAGAGCTTCAACTCGACCTACAACACTTACTTGACCTTTGGGCACAAATCCAGGGTTCAGCAAGTTCAGGTCCATCACCAATGTTGGTACATCAAGAAGCAGGCGTGGTAACACGTGCCATTCGTGATTATTTACGTGATGATGTGGCTGAAATCCTGATTGATAGTGAGCAAGCCTATAACGAAGCCTATAACTTCGTAAAAGCAGTGATGCCACGTCAGCTTGATAAATTAAAAACCTATACTTTGAATGAACCTTTATTTGCTCACTTTGGTATTGAAAGCCAAATCCAGACGGCCTATGAGCGTGAAGTAAAACTTCCTTCTGGCGGTTCAATCGTGATTGACCAGACCGAAGCTTTGGTATCAATTGATATTAACTCGGCCAAATCAACTCGCGGTCATGATGTTGAAGAAACAGCACTCAATACCAACCTTGAAGCAGCTGAAGAAATTGCACGTCAACTTCGTTTACGTGATATCGGCGGTTTAGTGGTCATCGATTTCATCGACATGACCAAAGACCGTAACCAGCGTATGGTTGAAGCCAAATTACGTGAAGCAACGCAAAGCGACCGCGCACGTATCCAGTTCGGTCAACTCTCACGTTTTGGCCTGATGGAAATGAGCCGTCAACGTTTACGCCCTTCTCTTGAAGAAGCGACAGGTTACGTGTGCCCACGCTGTCATGGTACAGGCATGGTGCGTGACTTACGTTCATTGTCACTTTCGATCATGCGTAAGGTTGAAGAAATTGCATTACGCGAACGTCAAGGTGAAGTTCAAGTTGAAGTACCTGTTGAAATCGCAGCATTCTTATTAAATGAAAAGCGTCACAGCCTTGTTTACTTAGAACAAACGTCAAATGTTCGTGTAACGGTATTACCGCATCCGCACTTGGAAACGCCGCACTACCAGATCCAGTTCAATCCAGATGGTTTTGCGCCGTCGAGTTATGAACGTACTGAAGCAACCCGTTCAAGTGAAAAAGAACTGGGTTATGAGTCTTCTGACTGGCATTTAGAAGATGCAGAGCATCACCATGCACCTGCACAAAATCAAGCAGCTGCACCACAGAAGAAAGCAGCACAAAATGCGGCAGCACCAGCAAAACAAGCTCAACAAGCTGTTGCACAAAAGTCAGCAAGTCCTTGTGCATGGTTAGAAAACCTGTTTGTTCAAAAGCAAGCGCAAACCACAGACCAATCTCGTTCTGCACAAAATGCGGCAGCTGCGATTGAGCAAATGGTAAATAATGGCGCAGTGAGCCGTGGCCAGTTTGGTCAGGTGAATGCACCTGTTGCCACTGAAATTGCTGCACCAGCGGCAAACAATGCCTATATTTCACAAAATCCTGTGAAACAGGAAACGCGTGAGCAGTTTGAGAAAGACGAAAAACCACATCGTCCGAATCAAAACCAGAAGAAACGTAAGCACAAAGAGCAACGTGAACAACACGCACATGCACATGAACAACAAAATCAAGTGCACGAAGAAGTGGTTCAATTGTCACGTCAGGAACAGCGCCAAGAGCAACGCGAACTGAAACGTCAACAAAAACGTCAGCAGTCGCAAGAGCCTCAAAACCAGCAACAGCATCATGATGCTGCTCAAGGCAATGAGAATGCGCCATTACCACGTCGTGACCGCAACCAACAGCGTCCGAACCGTCCAAACCGTCATCGTGACCAAAGCGTGTTGAATGAAGCACCAGCGGCTACAACTGCAGCGCCTGCGAATCCACAACAGGTTAAAGTTGATGTTGTTGATGCACCACGTTCGGAACCAATGAACACGGCATTGATCGTAAACATTGACCAAGGGCAAAGTGAGATTGTTGCACTGAATCCACAACAAGCACCTGCACCTAAAGCAAAAGCTGAGGTTGCTCCTGCTGTTGTTGAAAAAGCTGAAACAAAACCTGCGGCTCAAGCAGAACCAGTCGTTGCGAAAGAAGCACCTGCTGCAACTGCAGAAGAAGCGGTTCAAGCACCTGTAAAACGTGCCAGCAATGATCCACGTTCTCGCCGTCGTCAACGTGGTGCTCAAGCACCTCAGAAAGCCGCTGCACCAAAAGTTGCACCATCGCAAATTCCTGCGTTGGGTCAATACACGCTAGGTAGCTTGATTCGTCATGTGTATGGCGAAGACTGCACCATCTTGATTGAGCAGTTTGGTTTAATCACGACATTTAACCGTGCCCTACAAAAGTTTGCTGAGCAATATGCAAGCACCCTCGTTGTAGAAACAGTGGTTGAAGAAGAAAAGCGTCCTGTAACACGTGATGCTGAACTTCCAAGCAAGCAAGTCGCTGAAGAAGCTGAACCAGCGCCAGTGTTAGCATTAACACCGCCTGAAGCATCAACAGTGCGTGTTGCAAACGATCCTCGTGAACGTCGTCGTTTAGCAAAACTTGCTGCTGAGCAAGCCAAAGAAGCGCATATTGCTTCAAACGCGACTCCAGCTCCTGTCGAAAACACTGAATCGAAAGAAGAAGTGAAAACAGAAGAAGCGGTTACTCCAGCAGAAGAAACTGTGGTTGCAGCGCCAGAGCAACAACCATTAGAGCTTGCGACTGAGACAGTTGCTGCGCCAGCAGAAACAGCACCAGTTGAAGCTGTCGAAGCACCAGTGGCTAAAGCTGAAATGAAGTCTGAAGTAACGACTAAAGTTGCTGAGAAAGCCCAAGCTGCTGAAAAAGCAGAACAGACAGCACCTGCAACTGAAGCAGAGTCTGAAGACGAAGCTGCAAAAGCAGAAAAAGAGAAATCAAGCCGCCCGCGCCGTCCACGTGGACGTCCACCAAAAAAAGCTGCAGCTAGCAATGAGTAATTTGCTAAATTGCACTCAATAAGGCTAAGCCTAGTCATTTCGGTGACTAGGCTTTTTTGTTATTTTGTCAAATTAGGTTGATTGCTCTAGGGACTTACCATTACAAAACAGCATCAACGACAATGGTGTGAATGGTTGTGTTCTTACGGATAGCCATTTTTGGATTGATCGAAAAATAAACAGGATTGATATGAGCCAAACTACGCAGACCGATATTATTACTCTTGGTGATGTCGCTACTCGACTTCCAAACTTCATTACTAAAGTACCTCATATCCTTAATGGTCTTAAACAGGCATATTTACGTACGCCATCTTCTCCCGCTGGTTTAGGTATTGCCTTTGAAAAAGCAGTCAAGCGTAACCCTCAAGGCATCGCACTGTTATTTGAAGATCAAAGCTATAGTTATCAGGCCTTAAATGAATGGGCAAACCAGATTGCACATTACTATTTATCTCTGGGTGCAAAAAAAGGTGATGTGATTGCTGTGATGGTTGAGAACCGTCCTGAATTGATTGCCAGCATTGTTGCTTTAGCAAAAATCGGGGTCACCATTGCGCTTGTAAATACCTCTCAAGTCGGTAAAGTGCTCGCGCATAGTATTAATCTGGTCAATCCAATTGCAGTGATTGCTGGTGAAGAAGTCCGTGCTGCAATCGATGAAGCACGTCAGGATTTAAAAGTTGCTCAAGACCGTTTCCACTGGTTTGCTGATCAGGAAACCCGTAAAAATGCAGGTGTAGCACCAGAAGGCTACGTCAATCTAGCGCTACAAATTGACCAGTTCCCGAAATTTAACCCATCCACCACACGCACTGTGACTGGTAAAGATGGCTTGTTCTATATCTACACCTCAGGCACCACTGGTTTGCCAAAAGCCGTGATTTTTACGCATAGCCGCTGGACACTTGCTTACGGTACCTATGGTCATATTCTCAATCTTGGCAAAGATGATGTGATGTATGTCACCCTACCGCTTTACCATGCAACAGGTGTGGTGGTGTGCTGGTGTGGCGTGATTGCAGGCAGTGCAACGCTTGCAGTACGTCGTAAATATTCAACCAGTGCCTTCTGGAAAGATGTACAGAAATTCAATGCTTCTGCGATTGGTTACGTCGGTGAACTTTGCCGCTACCTGATTGATGCACCTGCAACAGAACTAGATCGTGCCCATCGTGTCACCAAAATGATTGGTAATGGCATGCGTCCAAATATCTGGGGTAAATTTAAAGAGCGTTTTGGTGTTGAAGAAGTCCTTGAACTCTATGCTTCAAGCGAAGGAAATGTCGGTTTCAGCAATATCTTTAACTTTGACAATACCGTCGGCTTCTCTCCTACCCCTTATGCCATCGTTGAGTTTGATAAAGAAAAGAACGAACTAGTACGCGACAAAAAAGGCTATTGCAAGAAAGTCAAAACCGGTGAAGTTGGCTTACTGATTGGTAAGATCACCAGTCGCTCGCCTTTCGATGGTTATACCGACCCTGAAAAGAACAAGTCTGTGATTATGAAAGATGTATTCACTCAAGGTGATTCATACTTCAATACAGGTGACTTGGTCCGTGATATCGGCTTCCGTCATGCACAGTTTGTGGATCGTCTAGGCGACACATTCCGCTGGAAAGGTGAAAATGTTTCGACCACTGAAGTTGAAAACATGGTGTGCGAGTATGAAAAAATCGCTGAAGCAGTGGTATATGGCGTAGAAATACCAAATACCAACGGTCGTGCTGGCATGGCAGCCATTACCTTGGTCGATGGTGTCGAGCTAAATGATGCAGATTTAAGCGAAATGGTGAACGTATTTAAAAAATGTTTACCTTCATATGCCATTCCTGTGTTTTTACGCGTACAGGAAAAGGTCGAAACCACAGGTACATTTAAATACCAGAAGAATAAATTGAAAGAAGACTCGTTCAATCCGAGCAAAACTTCTGAACGTTTACTGGTTTTATTACCTGGTGAAAGCAGCTATTGTGATGTAAATACTGAGATCTTTGACAATATTCAAAGCTATCAATACCGTTTCTAGTTTATTTTTTAGCTAAATAAGAGGAAATCGTGCTTTTTATAAACAATCATGCACATGTTTTTAAATTTCCTCTTGTGTTAGCTGAATAACTTGCTAGAATACGCAACATCAAAACGAAGACGCATTTAGAACAAATTAGTTTTTCTTGCGAAGCTTGTTGAAATACTTGCTTAGGGTCGTTAGCTCAGTTGGTAGAGCAGCGGACTTTTAATCCGTTGGTCCCGCGTTCGAGTCGCGGACGACCCACCATCTAATGTTTTGAGAGTTTGTAAAATGTATTTTACAAACGCCTGTAAGAGGTTAAGCTACAGAAAATCATAGATTTTCTCTTGCGCTCAGGTAAAACGTTGTTTTACTTATCCTCGCTCAGGGTCGTTAGCTCAGTTGGTAGAGCAGCGGACTTTTAATCCGTTGGTCCCGCGTTCGAGTCGCGGACGACCCACCAGATTCTAAAAAGCCTCATCATTTGATGAGGCTTTTTTATTTTGTCTTCGATATCTTTCCAAACGATGACAAAACCAAAATCTCTGCTTTAAGCTTCCCTGCTCAAAGCACACATACTTTTTAAATTATAAAAATTTTTCTAGAACCGAATTTAAAAAGATA
This sequence comes from Acinetobacter sp. NRRL B-65365, assembly GCF_001605865.1. Taxonomy (NCBI): domain Bacteria; kingdom Pseudomonadati; phylum Pseudomonadota; class Gammaproteobacteria; order Moraxellales; family Moraxellaceae; genus Acinetobacter; species Acinetobacter sp. NRRL B-65365. The sequence goes on from NZ_LRPD01000067.1 coordinate 80,313, forward strand.
TGCCCCTGCTCTGTACAGGCAATTCGCTCTTCATCAGCAACGAGGAGTTTTTTCTCACGCAACTGATGCAATGTCTCATTCAAATCTTCCAACGCAAGCCCTGTACGCTGAGTATAAGACTCGGTCGCCACACCTTCATTTAAACGCAATGCGTTCATCATAAATTCGAAAGGCAGTTCCTCTGCTTCAATACGTTTCATTTGCACATGTTCAGCAGGGACTTTAGCTAAATAATCTTTAGGTAAGCGGGTTTTCTGGAAACGATAGATTCCATCAGGACGCGTGACCTTGCCATGCGCACCAGCTCCAATCGCCAGATAATCACCAAATTGCCAATAATTCAGATTATGTGCCGATGGCTTTTCCTTTCGCCAGGCCGAAACTTCATAATTCACATAACCATTAGCCTTCAAATATGCCTCACCTTGCTCCTGAATATGCTCTAGAACCTCGTCTTGGGGCAATACAGGCTGGGTTCGGAAGAAAACCGTGTTTGGCTCAATGGTCAGCTGATACCAGCTAATATGCGTCGCTCCGTGCTCTACAGCCAATCTAAGATCCGTTAAGGCCTGTTGTTCTGTTTGCTGAGGTAAACCGTGCATCAAGTCTACATTTACGCGCTCAAAGCCTGCTTGTCGTGCCTGCTGAATCGCATCTAGTGCATTATTGGCCGTATGAATCCGTCCTAAACGCTGTAAATGTTCAGGATCAAAACTTTGTACACCCAAGGATAAACGGTTAATCCCCGTAGCAAGATAATCCGCAAACGGGTCATGCTCAACGGTTCCCGGATTGGCTTCCAGCGTAATTTCACAATCTTCCTCAAACGCTAAACGCGTTTTCAACTGCTCAAATAACCATTGATAACCTTGTGCAGAAATCAGTGAAGGTGTTCCGCCACCAATAAAAACACTGTGAATCGATCGGCCTTGCGCCATTTCAACCTGAGTTTCAAAATCTGCCACCAGTGCAGCCAGATATTGCTGTTCCAGTGCTAACGACAATTGTCCATCAGGTACAGCATGCGAGTTAAAGTCACAATAAGGACATTTACGTACACACCACGGCATATGGATATACAAGGAAAGCGGAATATTTGCGGGGTTTAAATGGCTCAAGATAGCAGCTCAATGACAGAACCCCACTATTTTAACATGACTCGCGCATTCGGCTTATCATCATCTACGTATTCAGTTAGACTGAGGATAACCAAGAACAATTAGACCGATAATATGATGAAAATTTCTAGCCAATTACTTTTTATTCTTCCCCTGACTTTAGGGATTGGCATTGCCATGGCCTTTCAAACCGCAATCAATACACAACTTCGAGAGTATCTCAACTCTCCCCTGCAAGCGGCTCTACTTTCTTTTTTTATTGGCACGATTGTGCTGGCACTACTGGTCTGTTTTCAGAGTGCCAGCAAGCCGAGTTTAAGTGAAATTTCACAAATTCCTTGGTTTCTATGGCTAGGTGGCTTTCTTGGGGTTTATGCGATTAGTTTGAGCATTTATACTGCACCCAAGCTCGGATTGTTAACGTTTTCAGGTTTGGTCATTTTCGGGCAACTGGTGATTTCGATGTTTATTGATCACTTTGGCTGGTTAGGTACAGAAAAAACACCGATTAACTGGCAACGCCTGCTCGGTAGTATTGTGATTTTTATTGGGGTGCTCCTCACCCTGCAACGCTGATTCCTCCTCATTTTAATAAGAGTATTTTTTGTGTCCCATGTCACAACCAAGCGGTTTGAACTCAAGCAGCTATTCCATTTGATGTTTCCCATCCTGATCACCCAGTTTGCTCAAGCGGGTTTGGGTTTGATTGATACCATTATGGCAGGTCATCTTTCTGCGACAGATCTGGCAGCCATCGCAGTCGGTGTCGGGCTATGGATTCCGATTATGCTGTTATTTGCAGGCATCATGCTGGCAACGACTCCATTGGTCGCTGAAGCACGAGGCGCAAAAACACCAGAGAAAATACCGACTATTGCCCGTCAGTCTTTATGGGTCGCCGTGATTCTAGGTACTGTGGCAATGTTGATCCTGCAATGCATGCCTAGATTTTTGCCGTTATTTGGCGTACCTGAAAGCTTATTACCCAAAGCAAGCCTGTTCCTGCACGCAATTGGCTTCGGTATGCCTGCGGTGATGATGTATGCTGCGTTACGGAGCTACTCCGAAGCCTTGGGACATCCACGTCCGGTCACCGCAATCAGCTTAATCGCCTTGCTGGTATTAATTCCGCTAAACTTTATGTTTATGTATGGCTTCGGGCCGATTCCAGCACTTGGTAGCGCAGGCTGTGGTTTTGCAACAGCCATCTTGCAATGGTTAATGTTCATTACACTGGCTGTGTATGTGTCAAAAGCCAAAGCCTATAAGCAGGCGCCTATTTTTACCAAATGGGAAAAACTTGATCCAGTCTGGATTAAACGAATTTTAAAACTCGGCTTACCGATTGGTCTGGCTGTTTTCTTTGAAGTCAGCATTTTTAGCACGGGCGCGATTGTGCTTAGCCCACTCGGTGAAAATGCGATTGCAGCGCATCAAATTGCAATTTCAGTCACCTCTCAACTGTTTATGATTCCGCTTTCATTGGCGATTGCCTTAACGATTCGTGTTGGCATGTATTACGGCGAACAGAACTGGCACGCGATGCGTCAGGTACAAACTGTGGGATTGATCAGCGCTACGATTTTTGCGGCTTTCACGATGACGCTGATTGTTCTGGCACGTCCTTATATCGTGGCAATCTACACCACAGATGTAGATGTGATTCCTGTGGCAATGTATCTGCTCTGGTTTGCAATGGCTTATCAATTGATGGATGCATGGCAAGTGAGTGCGGCAGGTTGTTTACGAGGGATGCAGGACACACAGGCACCGATGTGGATTACCTTAATGGCGTATTGGGTGATTGCCTTCCCGATTGGTTTATATCTCGCCCGTTATACCTCTTGGGGCGTGGCAGGTGTCTGGTTGGGTCTGATTATTGGCTTAAGCATTGCCTGTGTATTGCTGATCAGCCGTTTATATTTAAACAATAAACGTTTGGCAAAAATGACGCTCACGACCTAATGACAATCCATTTTTAACAAGAAAAGACATCAAGGGCGGTATGGACGCTGCCTGCGATTGATCCTCCCGTCATTACTTTCAAAAACATGATTTTTAGATCATGCACCATATAGCCAGTACAGTTTGCATGCATACAGTTGCTGATCGCAGCCCTCTTATACCTGCTTACATCACTTAACATTTTGTTATAGGCAATTTAAGTTTTGTCACCTATGATCAAGGTATCACTTTGAAACTGGATCGTATGAGGTCAAGTCCTTATGGCAAAACATGCAAGCTCTCCCAGTAAGCGTTTTCTAAAACTGGCTGGTATGACCGCAAGTATTGCCAGCAAAAGCGTGGCGAACTCTATCCGCAATCTCACCGCAGATGAAGAACAGAAAAATGCAGCGCGTAGCCAGCTGTTTCAGGACATCGGTCTACAGATTGCCGATACCCTCGGAGAAATGAAAGGCGCCGTGATGAAAGTCGGGCAAATCGCCTCACAATATAAGGATATTTTCCCGCCAGAAGTCGCCAAAGCCATTGCCAAGCTGCAACGTCAGGCTCCTGCAATGCCCTTTTCCGCGATTCAACAACAAGTGGAAAAAGAACTCGGCAAACCGTTAAACCAGATTTTTAGCTCTTTTGAAACAGAACCTTTTGCTGCCGCATCAATCGGACAAGTCCATCGTGCAGTGCTGCCAAATGGGCAAGCCGTTGTGGTAAAAGTGCAGTATCCGGGTGTGGATCAGGCTTGTGAAAGTGACTTAAAACAAGTACGTTTGGCTTTGCGATTGATGGGCGTATTAAAAATTGACAAGAAGCTGCAAGATCAACTATTTCAGGAAATTCAGGACAGCCTCTCAGCCGAATTAAACTATGAAATCGAGGCCCAAAATCTGGAAGTATTTAAAACCTTTCATGAAAAGCTGGATCCTCATGTGATCATCCCAACCGTTTATAAAGACTATTCATCTCGTCGCGTACTGACCCTAAGTCTGGAACAAGGTGAATCTATCGAAACGGCAAGTACATGGTCAGTTGATACACGTAATCAGATTGGACGTCGCCTGATTCGTGCCTTGGGACAGGAAATGTTTTTCTTAAAACGCTTTCACTGCGACCCGCACCCAGGCAATTTTGCTTTCCGTGAAGATGGCAGTGTGATTATTTACGATTACGGTAGCGTCAAAACCTTATCGCCTGAAATCGTTCAGCACTTTAAGGCGCTGGTCAATGCCGCTCGTCAGGAAAATATTACCCAAGTTGAAGACTTACTGGCGGAACTGCATTCGATTGCCGAAAAACAGAAATTTCCAAGTGAGTTATATACGCAATGGATTGAAATTCTATTGCGCCCATTAACGACCAATTATGATTTTGCAGAAAACTCGTCACATCATGATGGCATGTTGCTGGTGAAAAAATCGCTTAAATACTGGGATGTATTTAAACCGTCACCAGATACGCTCATGGTTAACCGAACTATTTCTGGACATTACTGGAACCTGATTCATCTCAAAGTGCATGATAATCTCAATGATTTATTTGAAGAATTAGTTCCAAATTAATCTATCTAATGCCCTCTTGTCTTGTTGCAACAAGTCAGAGGGCTCTATCTACTTTGATCAATTTCTATATATAACTGACTTGAAAAGACATGAATTGACTTCATATATTGTTATGTTATAACATTTCTATTAACAATAGGAGTCATTCAAAATGCGTAAAGATATCCATCCTGCTTATCAACAAGTCTTGTTCCACGATACCAATGCCGATGCTTACTTCTTAATTGGTAGCACCCTGCAAACCAAACAGACCAAGGAATATCAAGGCAAAGTTTATCCCTACGTGACGCTTGATATTTCAAGTGCATCGCATCCGTTTTATACCGGTGAGCAACGTCAGGCCAGCAATGAAGGTCGTGTTGCAAGCTTTAACAAACGCTTTGCACGTTTTAACCGCAAAGGTTAATTTTAATTTAAGTTTCACCCATTAAGCTGAAAGCATTAGAAGTCTAAGGTTAACTCTCCTCCACTTAGACTTCTTTTTTTATGTCTTGATTCCAGCCTCAGGAATCTGTCTTTTGCTGTCCCACCACACCAAACTCAATCGGTGTTTTCACATAGAATAGTGAAATCTCTTTAGCATTGAGATAGCTCAATAATTCAGTCGCCTGTTGCTCTGTTACCGCAAATTGAATCTGCACAGGTCGATCCGCCAATTCAAAGAAACTGGCAGAATGAAATAGGCCTTGATGGTCAAAACCTTCCAGTCCAGCCAATACCGTCGCCCCACGTAAATTCATCTGTTTGGCAACAGCCAATAGCCATTCACTGATCGGCTGTCCCTGATAGGAACGATTTTGTGCGGTATAAAAGGTAATTAAAAATCCATTCATTACGATGACTCCCAATTATGCAGCACTGAGCCATTGATGCAGGCTCATTCCCAGAATAGTAAACAATAGCGATCCAACCACATGAATCACGATTGCTGCACAGGCATAGCCCAATTTACCACTTTGTAATAAGGCAATAATCTCGGCAGAAAAAGTCGAAAATGTTGTGAGCGCGCCACAAAAGCCTGTAATCACAAACAGTTTATAATTGGGACTGAGTGAACTTTGAGAAAAATATGAAATGGCAAAACCAATAATAAAGCCACCGACAAAGTTGACCGTGACTGTACCCAAAGGAATATTCGGGAAAATAGGATTGAGTTTTAAACCCAGAAACCAGCGCAACCATGCACCTAATACCGAGCCTAAAGCAATTGAAAGTAATGGATAGTACATGATTTACTCCAAGAACAGAGTTGGAGCGAAAGAATAATGAGACATGGATGTATAGCAATTATTCTGAAAATTTTTCATGGGCGAACTCCAAAAATGGGAACAGAGCACGCACGAACCTACGTCCCCTGTTCAGGGTAACGTAGGCATCATTAGCCATTCTGGCGGTTTGTAATAGGAGGAATGCCATCTCCTTTGCTCTAAAATAACATATTTTTTAGGCAACTCAATCGCTCTTTTTTAAGCAGAATTGCACTGTGTATAAACATGAAGTTATCCACAATTCAGCCAGATGTTGCTAAAACTTTTCCCCAGCCCCATCAAATTCTAAGGCGAGTACGACAAAAACAAAGGCTTGTGCCTATACATTATTCATCAATACATAAATGACGAATTTGCACATAAACGGCGAATACACCAACGACTTCTCTTCTGCATTTTCAATGTTATGATGCTGCTATTGATTCAATCAACATGGAATTTTAGACATGACTCAAAGCTTATTGGCACAACTCAAAGATGGCTCGGCAAAGTTTGCAGATGTATTGGCATTTATCGAAGCGCGTTATCAACATACCCCAACTGCATTCCAGAACGGCACGCAATCTAATGCTGCGACTGAAAACCAAGGCAGTGCCAAAGTACTCAGCTTTGCTAAAATTGAAGGCTTAAATCAAGCGGACACACTCAGTTTATTTGCAGAACATTATGCTTCTGTGTTGGCAACGCCTGAAGCAACAGACCATCAAAATATCCGTCAGTTTATGCAAAATGGCTGGGATGGCGTTAAGTTCGAAGGTGAAGCTTTAACTGCCAAATAATAGAAAAAGGAGGTATTTAACCTCCTTTTTTATGCTCACCAGTGGATGACACGACCGGTCGGGCAAGTTTTCGTAGATCGGTGGTTAAACTATAAAAATCACCACCCATTTTGCCAACACTATCCAGTTGTTGCTGGTCAATCATCTGTCCATCCCAAAGTCGATCATCAACATAGATTGATTTCACATCCAGCAAAGCCACCGTACCACCCGATGGAAGCGTACTCAGTTGCAGAACCTCTCTTAACTGACATTCATAACGAATCGGCGCATGTTTGACAGATAAAGCGACCACCGAATGGCTTGGCTCAGACTCAATCTCGGCAAACTCAAATTCGCTTTGCGCTGGAGGCAATAAAGTACAGGATAAATTCATCTTTTCCAGCAATTGTGAATTCACGATATGCACCACGCACTCTCGTGTATCCATCAGATTGCGAATGGTATCTTTATCTTGCCCATTTCTGGGGTTGACCTGTGAATACCATAAAATAGGTGGATTACAGCTGGCAACGTTAAAAAATGAATAAGGTGCAATATTGGCGACACCCTCTTTGGAGAGTGTACTAATCCAGGCAATCGGTCGAGGCGAAATTCCACCGACCAATAAGCGATAGATATCATTTGCTTCTAACGCTGAGGTTTCAAAAATCATCGTAAAAATACATCCAATTTAAGGACGTTCAGCATATTGAGGTAAATCATCCGCAATACAATCCCACTCTGCTTTGGAAGCAGCGAAAATATGCATGCTTGGCTTTTGCTTTAATGGTGTATCCAGAGTTCCGATTCTTAAACGATAAAGCTCAGGCTGCGCATCCCGTGAACTGACCAATGGAGAACCACATTCACCACAGAACCAACGATACACCCCAGATGCCGCAAACTTTTTAACTAGCGCTTCACCTTGTACAATTTTAAATGCTGTACTGCTTACGGGTGCATTGGTGGCATAGGCCGTACCATTGGCTTTACGGCAACGCTGGCAATGACATTGTACGATCTCGCCGATTTCACCATGAATCTCATAATGAATTCCATTACATAAACAACTGCCACGATACACGGGTGAAGCTTGAGACATTGGTCATTCCTTGGATGATTTTTCCACTAAAAATATAGGCTAGATCTTGTCACCATGCAAATTACAAATCCTATTTATTCAGACTTTTTGGTCTAATACTTTTTGAGCACGGGCATGATCAATATCCTTTTCCCAATGCGCAATTGCAACCGTCGCCACACAATTGCCGATCAAGTTTGTGCAAGCACGTACAATTCCAATGAACCAATCTACCGACAACAATAAAACCAAACCAATGGTTGGAAGACTTGGAATGACGGATAAGGTCGCCGCCAAAATAACTAAAGCTGAACCAGGAATACCGTGTGCACCTTTTGAAGTCACTAAAGAAACCAATAGAATTGCGAGTAGATCATGCATGGATAAATCGATATTGCAGGCTTGTGCAATAAAGATGACCCCGAGGGTTAAATAAATAGAGAATCCATCCAGATTAAAAGAATAACCCGTAGGAATCACCAAGCCTACCGTCGAATCCTGAATGCCTAAATTTTTCAACTTTTTCATGATCTGTGGCAATACAGAATCAGAAGATGCTGTTCCCAATACGATGGAAAGCTCAGCTTTAAAATAATTGAGAAATTTGAATATATTTAAACCTGCAACCTTCAGAATTCCACCCAAAACAATCAGTACGAATAGAGTACACGTCACATAAAATAACAAGACTAAATAACCAAGCTGGATCAGCGAATCCACTCCAAATTTTGCAGTGGTGTACGCAACCGAACCGAACACTCCGATTGGAGCCAGACGGATAATCAAAGCCATCATTTTAAAAAACACTTCAGAAAATGCTTCAATTGCCTTGCAAACCAGTTCTGCTAAATGTTTTGGGATCAGTAATAAGGCGACACCAAATAAAATCGCAATCAACAGAACCTGTAAAATATCACCACGGGCAAACGCATCTACAAATGTTTTAGGAATAATATGGAGTAAAAAATCTGATCCAGAACTGATGCTATGTGCACGTTCGGTATAAACATTTAAATCTTTGCCATCTAGCTTGGTGACATCAATATTCATCCCGACACCAGGTTTGAATATATAGGCAACCACAATCCCCAAAATCAGTGCAATACTGGTGACCACTTCAAAATATAAAATTGTTTTTGCACCAACTTTTCCCATTTTTTTAATGTCATTTGCGCCATAAATTCCCAGAACGACCACACAGAAAACAATAGGTGCAATCAACATCTTGATCAGCGCAATAAAGCCATCCCCGAATGGTTTTAAAGCTAAAGAAAAATCGTGAAAGCTAATCCCAATAACAATACCGAGAATTAATGCAAAAACAACTTGAGCAAATAGGCTGGACTTGAACTTTTGCAACATTGAACATTCATCAATAAAAAGATAAATATCAACACTGCAAAAAACTCGCCAATAGATAAAAATAAGATGATTTAGAACATGAAAAATATAGAAATTTTAAATAACGCTTTAAAAAACATTATCTTGTCGGGGTACATTCTAATCGGTGATGTACACCTTCTCCAGCGGCTCGCCCAGTTGCAAAGCAAGCTGTCAGCAAATAGCCACCCGTTGGTGCATCCCAATCTAGCATTTCACCACAGCAAAATACATAAGGGTTTGAGTGTAATTGAAGTTGTGGAGATAACACCTCTTGCTTCACCCCACCCGCACAGCTAATGGCTTCCTCAATCGGGCGAAAGCCTGCTAAGGGAATACGAAGCTGTTTGATCTGCTGTGCCATTTGCTTGGCATCTGACCATAAGCTTTTTTCGACGATTTCCCGAAGCAGATTAATTTTGACATTGTCCAATCCTGCTTTACGCCAAAGATTGGTCAAAGACTGTTTTTTATTCGCCTGTAATTTCTTTTCTAATTGCTCAACGCTGACATCTGGCAGTAGGTCTAGCTGTAATTGTAGAGATTGCTGCTGGGCAAGCTGTGCTCTGAGATCACGACCCAATTTATAAATCACGCCACTCTCAAAACCATAATGGGTAATAATGATATCGCCATGCGTTTGCTGTTCAGGCCATACCCATGCATTGACGCGCTTAAGCGGTTGTCCGAAACATTCTTGCATAAACGGCGACCATGTTTTCAAAACACCAGCATTGCTGGCCTGAAAAGGCGCGATTTCATTTTTTGAGAGCCATTGTTGCCACGCACCATCACTGCCCAATTGCGACCATGACACCGCACCACAGGCCAGTACAATCGCATCATAACTGGCACTAAAACGTTGCGTCTGAGTTTCCAGAGTGAGTTGATTATTGGATAAATCCACACAACGATGGCGATAATGAAATTTTACGCCAGCACTCATCAACCGCTTTAACCATGCACGGAGTAACGGCGCTGCTTTCATTTCTACAGGAAAGACGCGTCCCGAACTGCCAACATAGGATTCAATCCCCAGACCTTGCATCCAGTTCTGAATCCATTGTGCATCCCATTGCTTGACCCAAGGTCCCAGCCATTGTGTCTGGTCATAACGCTGGATAAAAGCCTCAACAGGCTCAGCATGGGAAATGTTTAAACCTGTTTTACCTGCCATTAAAAACTTGCGTGCAGCCGACGGTTTCTGCTCAAACACGTCAATTTCATAATCATATTGACTCAACACCTCAGCAGCCATCAAACCTGCTGGGCCTGCCCCAATAATGGCAACACGCTTAGGCATCGCGGTTCTCTTGGATATTTTGACCTTGCAACGGTGCAAAATCATCAAAACGAGTTGCGTAACCTTTTGGCTTACGAATGATCAATTGCTGGCAAAGTTCGCCACGTTCCAGATATTTGATTTCAAAATGCGTTCGAGCTGAATCCGCTGCAATTTTTTGTTTTTCGTAAGGTAATTTCCATACTTCAATCAGTTGTTGCTCTGCTTCATCAATATATTCTGGAATATTACTGGCTAAGGTAATGGTTCCATCTGGCTGAAGGCGAGAAAGCAGGAATTCGAAAAATGGCATATTGAGCCAGCGCTGCGCTGGATTATGTGGTTCTGGATTCGGATAAAGAATAAAAAATTGTTGTACTTGTGCCGGGAACAAGGCATGCACGACCCAGGGCAAAGCATCGGCATGAATAGGATTTAAATATTCCCGAGCTTCCAGCTGATGCTGTTTTTGCATCGCCAAAAATTTTTCTTTGGTTCGCTCAATTGCATACAACGTGGTTTGCGGGTTTTGTCCCGTAAATAACAAGGCATGTTTGCCTTTTCCAGCACCAATTTCCACACAAATCGGTGTGTTAGAAATGGTCTTAAAATCACGAGGGGCTTGCATACGTTGTGCTTGAAATTGACGAATCGACATAATCTCATCAAACTATCTAGAAATCGGCATAAGTCTAACAACTCACCTTACTTTTGCCTAATCTATTTAGGGTTTATTAACATTTCACAAATGCTTGCGACAGAGAGCATTTTTTAGCTGATACAAGGCATGACTTATGAAGTTTAGCTATTCTAAATGAATAAGGCATAACACAGTAGCAGCAAAAAATGCTCCTGTCCCATAGGGTTATGGCTAAAACCTCCCTAAACTTCGTTATGAAACTTGACAAGGGGATCGCCATTGTCTACGTTTCATGCCTTGTTTATGTCGTTTTAGCTAATAACGCAATGCATGGCTGAAATGTCAACAAACCCTCTTTGTTTTAGGAATTTTCTATGCCACGTACATTTCCCTGCCCGCGTTGTGGTGAAACCAGCACTTGGGAAGGTAATGCGTTTCGTCCATTCTGCTCAGAACGTTGCAAGATGATTGATCTCGGTGCCTGGGCCAGTGATGAATACAAACTACCAACGCAAGATACACCACAAGCAGAGATGAAACGCCACGAAGATGATTATGAGGATTAATCATCTTCTACTCATGTGCTAAGTCCAGATTCGGTTCAGCGCATTGAGCCAGTTGCCCCAGCAGATTTTCTCAATCAATTCTTTTGAGTAATGGCGCTGTTGCATCGCAGCAATCAGTTGCGCTAAGCCCGTAACGTCTTGCAGTTCTGTACTGATCAGCGCGCCATCAAAATCTGAGCCGAAGCCAATATGGTCTTCTCCAAGACGATCCATCATATATTCCAGATGATCCAGAATCAGTTCAAGTGGCGTGTCCGCATTCCGCTGTCCATCGGCGCGTAAAAAGGCCACATCGAAATTGACCCCGACCATGCCCCCACTCTCAGCAATTGCCTTGAGTTGTGGATCAGTGAGATTACGTGCTTGGGGACATAAAGCGTGTGCATTGGAATGGGTGGCGACAATCGGTTGCTGCAAAATATCGACCGTGTCCCAAAATGCACGTTCATTCATATGCGATACATCTACCACCATTTTCTTTTCTGCACAGCGTCTTAATAAGGCTTTACCTGCTATGGTCAGGCCTGCACCTGTATCGGGTGAATGAGGAAAACGGGCATTTAAACCATGTCCAAACTGGCTCACCCTGTTCCATAAGGGGCCAATACTCCGCAACCCGGCCTGATAAAAAACATCGAGCAAGTCAGGGTTGTCCTGTAAAGCTTCCGCCCCTTCCATGTGTAGCACCACGGCCAGTTGACCTTGAGTACGGCAGTCTTGAATCTGTTGCACCGAGGTACACAGTTGAATCTGCTCAGAAGATTGCACCATCTGCTGTGCCAGCTCGAGTTGCGCCAGACAGATCTGCTCAATCTGCTGTTGAGTGAAATCTTCGGCATTTTTATCCACGAGCTTATCGGGATGATGTTGTTTCACATAAGCAAATGGCGGTAGAAAAATTGCAAACATGCCGCCTACAAATCCTGCCTGCTGACAGCGCTTTAAATCCAGTTGTCCAGACAACTGTTCATGAATAAAGGCCTGTACGGGATCCGCTTGATCGCTGAGCCACAACCGTGTCAGCAGATCATTATGACCATCGAAAACTACAACTTTGTCGTGATTCAGGCCATGCATCATGAGGAGGATTCGCCCGTAATGCTTTGCACAGGAATTTTTTGCTGAAGTGCCATTTTTTTTGAATTCTTGCTATTTCGAAATACCAGTTGCGCAAGGGATGAAGCCTGTTCACTGTCACGGCGTGCTTGTTCGATTAGATAATGATCGCTGGATTTACCACACACAGGATCAGCATTGGCAGCATCACCTGTGAGCATATAGGCCTGACAACGGCAGCCGCCAAAGTCCCGCTGTTTGTCTGGGCAACTACGACAGCTTTCTGGCATCCATGCATCGCCACGGAAATGGTTAAAACCAGTGGATCTGTACCAGATATCTGATAAAGATTGGTCACGCACATTGGGAAACGCAATCGGTAGCTGACGTGCTGCATGACATGGCAATGCCGTGCCATCAGGCGTCACCGTAAAGAAGATTTTACCCCAGCCATTCATACAGGCTTTGGGACGTTCCTCATAATAATCAGGCACCACAAAGATCAACTTACACGGATGATTCTGCTGGCGAAGTTTTTCTCGATAGGCATTAGTCACCTGTTCGGCACGCGTCAACTGTTCTTGCGTAGGCAATAAACCCTGTCGGTTTAAAAAAGCCCAACCATAAAATTGACAGATTGCCAGTTCAACCGTATCAGCATTCAACTCCAGACACAGCTCAATAATCTGTTCAATATGGTCGATATTATGTCGATGAATCACGAAATTCAGCACCATCGGATAGCCATATTGCTTGACCAGACGGCACATCTCATATTTCTGTTCAAAGGCATGTTTTGAACCAGCCAAAGCATCATTGACTACAGGATCACTGGCCTGAAAACTGATCTGGATATGATCCAGTCCAGCCTGTTTAAGTTGAGCAATACGCTGCTCATTCAGGCCCATTCCCGAGGTGATTAAGTTGGTATAAAAACCTTGCTGATGCGCATGCGCAACCAGTTGTTCCAGATCTTGCCGAACCAGCGGTTCCCCACCAGAAAAGCCCAGTTGCACCGCGCCCATCTGCCGTGCCTGATCAAACACATCACACCATTGTTGCGTGCTCAGTTCATTTTTATGCTGGGCATAATCCAGAGGATTCGAACAATAAGGACATTGTAAAGGACAACGATAGGTCAACTCCGCCAAAAGCCAGAGGGGTAAACCAACGCCTTCGGTCATCGCAAATCAATCCAGTATTGTTGCTGCGCAACGCGCATATAGTCGACCACATCCTGCTCGATTTCTGCAATGTCACCAAACTGCTGTTTCAACAAGGCCACAATGGTGGCAACATTCTGCTGCCCATCAATATGCTGTCCAATCGCTCCAGCACTGTCATTCAGCTTGATCATGCCTTCTGGATATAAAATCACAAAAGCATTTTGTGCAGGCTCAAACTGAAAACGGTAACCTTGTCGCCAAGTCGGAATCAGGTTTAAATCAAATTCTGCATTAGTCACGAAATAACCCCTTATGCCAGACAGGTTGTGTGGTCACGGTATGATACGGCGCTTGCTCATGCACATAGGCCAAAGTCAGTGCATCCAGAATACTCCAAAGAATATCCAGCTTGAATTGCAGGATTTCCAGCATACGCCGCTGCTGTTCATACGTGGTAAATGAGTCCAGTGTAATATTCAAACCATGCTCCACATCGCGACGTGCCTGACTTAAACGCGAACGGAAATAGTCATACCCCTGATCATTAATCCACGGATAATGCTGCGGCCATGAATCAAGACGGGACTGGTGAATTTGTGGGGCAAATAATTCGGTCAATGAGCTGCTGGCTGCTTCACGCCATGTAGCACGGCGAGCAAAATTGACATAAGCATCCACGGCGAAACGCACGCCGGGTAACACCAATTCTTCTGAAATCACCTGCTCACGGGTCAGGCCAACGGCTTCGGCCAAACGTAACCATGCTTCGCGCCCACCACCATCAGGATATTCACCATCCTGATCAATCATCCGCTGAATCCATTCCTGACGTACACGCTGATCTGGACAATTGGCCATGATCGCCGCATCTTTCAGTGGAATATTGATTTGATAATAATAACGATTGGCAACCCAAGCCTGTATTTGCTGCTGGGTGGCTTTACCTTCATACATCATCACATGAAAAGGATGATAAATATGGTAATACTGCCCTTTATCCAGAATGGCCTGCTTAAACTGTTCGACACTTAATACATCAGCGATTGGCATCATCATTTACCTCAAAGTTCAATCTGCATGCCATCAAAGGCGACTTCAACACCGTGGGCTTTAAGTTCAGCACATTGAGCCGAGTTTTCATCTAAAATCGGATTGGTATTATTGATATGGATCAACACTTTTTTAGGGCGGCTGAGCTGATTCAGATAAGACAATGAACCACCCTCGCCACTAATATATAAATGCCCCATCTCACGTCCGGTTTTGCTACCAACACCGGTGTGTTGCATTTCATCATCCGTCCAGAGCGTACCATCAATCATGACACAATCTGAATCACGCATGATCTGCATGATCTGTTCATCAATCTTTCCAAGACCCGGTGCATAGAACAACTGTTTTTGTGTTTTATGATCCCGAATGATCAATGCAATATTATCGCCCTCATGCGGATCGTGACGATGAGGTGAATACGGCGGTGCAGCACTTTGAATAATCAGTGGCATAAACTCCAGATCTTCAAAACCTGCAATCTTGAATGCCTGTTTAGGATCGATTTGCTGATATTGCAGACCGCCATTCCAGTGCTTCAACATATTAAATACAGGGAAACCTGTGGTCAGATCCTGATAGACCATATCGGTACACCAGACCTTGATTGGACAGCCTTCACGTAAAGTCAGCAGTCCAGTGGTGTGATCCAGCTGACTGTCCATCAGGATCACATCACGAATACCAGTATCACGTAACTTACGCGCAGGCTGAGCTGCCTTAAAATCAAATAATTGCTGACGAATATCTGGCGAAGCATTGAGCAGCACCCAATCGATGCCATTTTCAGAAATCGCGATTGAGGATTGTGTGCGTGCCTTAGCCTGAATCTTACCCGTACGCACGCCATGACAATTTGGGCAATTACAATTCCACTGGGGAAAGCCCCCGCCAGCAGCCGAACCTAGAACATGAATATACATAGATTTAATTTCTTGTTAGAAAAAGATAAGCCCTAGGCATAACTAGGGCTTATCTTGAATTTGAATCGGAATGATTAACGTACTTCGAAGTACATGGTCACTTCAAAACCAATACGTACATCAGTAAAAGCAGGTTTAGTCCATTGCATGAAATCGTCTCCAATTGGTTTTCATCAGGTGAAATTAAGCAATTAGTTCAACATGAATAAAGCGTTTCACACCTGATTCTAAATAAAAATAATCGCTTTGTAGACCTACCCTGCCCAAGATATTGTTCGATAATTGTGAGTTTTGGCTAAATTTCGGTAAGTCATACTCAAATTCAGTCTCTCTGCTTAAAAATTGTCTACCGACAACGCTATTCTTAATAAAAATTTACACATTTTAAATATGTGATTTACATCACAGTAATTTACTTTTTCATGACCTTATGCAAATCTAGTGACAACTGTAGGATTGAATAACAAGACCAAACTACACATTACAACTTATACATTGTTCTGATCCAGTTTCGCACCGATTTATGTGGCATCAGCTTGTTCAATAAAAAGATTTAAATTTACCAGGATGTAAAAATGAATAACGATATTTCTTATCAGCTCAAGCTTTTGGCGACACAAATTGATCCCAATCTGGATGCTGATTGGCAAACGGCACTGATCACACTTTTTTCAGAACATACCCCTGAACATTGCGAAAAAATTTCCCAGCAGGTGCTGCAACTCAAAAAAATTCACTGGAACCGAAAGGACAACAGCTTTTCCTGTTTGGCTAAACACGACTTTGATATTCTGATTGAGAAAATTTATATCGCTCCAATCAAAGTGTTAGTGAAAAAAATTGCAGCGTCCCTAGAAAAATTAAGAAGCTATCAGCATGCTTATGAAATTTCAGATTATCTGGAAAATATCCTGAGCCAGATTCATACCATTGAAACCGAAGACGACTTTGATCTACAAGAGCAAAAGAAACTGATTCTAAAAGAATTTATCTATGCAGCAGCGCAGATTATTCTGGCAAAAGAAAAGATCATCCTGCCTGAAAATCAGCGACATATTGATACCGACATCATTAAAACCTTTATGACAGAGGTTTTTCTCAAACAGCAGTTATTAAAATATTCTTTTAACCTTTTGCGTTCGCATCAACTCAGAGCAGAAAAACCTCATATCCTGAAATATTTTCTGTATAAACAACAAAAATCCCGACAACTGGATATCGTGAAAACCTCCAAATATATTTTTGCTTTGGCGCCGAGCAAGGAAGGGATGGTCAATACCTTTTCAGTTCGACGTTTCTTACAAGAAGAAAAATTTGAAGGCTGTGACAATATTTATGTGAATTCAGCGATTCTGCATTTAGATAAAATCGAAGACATCAACCATCATGAACAATTCGAGTGGCAAATCAGCCGAATCATTACGATTGATAAGCCTGTTAACCAGTATGTTTCAGATATTGTGCGCAATATTGAACTGTATACCAGCAAAACCCTAGTGCCATTCCTGCGAGAGCCTCTGCAACCCAATGGGGTATTTATGGAAAAGCTGGTAGAACAACGACTGATTGATTTTGAACAGAAACTCAATAGCAATATTCTTGAACCTGTTGCCGAAGCGCTGAAGCATTCAGTTCATCATCGAGATGAATGTAATTATCTCTATTTAAGTGTCAAACACACGCTGGATGATCTGATTAGCCATTTTATCGAGTTCCAGTCACAGCCTTCTTTGATCTTTAATAAGCAGGTTAATCTGTTTATTGCCCGGCTCAAATCTTATGCCACCTTGCTACAGAAACGGCATTCGGATGTGTTCACGGTGTTTTCGTATGAGGAATGGAAAAAACATCATGCCGAAGCGCTAGAGCCAACCAATATTCTCAAAGACATTAGTTTGGCCTCGCTACAGGAATACAAAGATGCTTTTTCGGAATTAAAAGAAAATCAGCGCCAGCTCAAACAAAGTGCTTCATTTCTGAGTAAACTTATGAATAAACCTCAAAAAATAAAAGACAATATTCTCAAGCTAAAACTTAAAACAGCACAAATTAAAAAAGATGCACATCAGGAAATCATGCGGATTCAGCGACGTTTTCCATCTCTGATCGTTTATTTAGAATTTGAATCACTGATTTCAATTAACCACAAAGAACGCCATTACGCTTTTCCGACAGGAGAAAATGGCATTACCCGCCTGCCCATTCTGATTCAGATTCCAGAAGATAAAGCCTCTTTCGACTTGCAAAGCATTTGTAATAGTTTGAACTTTGATTTGAATCTGGCCAATCAAAAATGGCTGGAAACCATTTAACCAGCAAGGAGCTGGCTTGTGTATAACACGCTGCTATACACAAGCGAAAAGGTGCAGTTAGCCTGCTTTGCTTGCCACAAAAGGATTAAATTGCTTTTCATAACCAATGGTACTCATCGGGCCATGACCTGAAATAAACTGGGTATCATCAGGCAAGCTAAAGCATTCGCGCTGAATCGAATCGAGCAACTGCTGGTGATTACCTTTTGGAAAATCTGTACGACCAATCGAGCCTTTAAACAACACGTCACCTGTCCACAACAAACCATGTTTGGCGTTATAGAACATCACATGACCTGGGGTATGGCCTGGGGCAAAACGCACTTCAAATTCATCTTCACCCAGCTTTAAAACTTCACCACCTTCTAACCATTGGTCCACTTTGACAGGCTGGGGAATTGGAAAGCCATAACGCGCCGAGACTTCCTGAATCATGTCCAGCCAGAACTGATCTTCCTTATGCGGGCCAATCACGGGAATCTGCCATGTTTCAGCAAGTTCACCGACTGCACCTGCATGATCAAGATGTCCGTGCGTCAACCACAGTGCCTTCACTTTTAGACCCAAAGCTTCCACTTCTTTTTTCAGCACCGCAGCATCACCGCCCGCATCAATCAAAATCGCTTCTTTGCTTTCACTGTCCCATAAGATCGAACAGTTTTGGGCAAATGCAGTAACAGGGACAATTTTGACTTGGAGCATAAAAACCTCTGGCGAAATAAAGCGTCGATTTAACGATGGGCTAAGGTATGAGTGAGTGCATCAAGATTAGCCTGAACCAGACCGGCAAGCAAATCTATATGGGTCTGATCCGCATTCAAGGCTGGAATATAGACATAGTCTCCGCCACCTGCATGCTGGAAAATTTCCTTGTTTTGCATCGCCAACTCTTCCAGCGTTTCCAAACAATCGGCTGAAAAGGCAGGACTAATCACCTGTACCGATTGAACCTTTTGTTCACCCCATTGCTGTAACAACTGATCCGTATAAGGCTTTACCCATTCCTGCTTGCCAAAACGTGACTGGAAGCTGATCGCCCATTCATCCTCTTTGAGATGTAAAGCTTCTGCCACCAGACGTGCTGTGGTTCGGCAACGGTCTGCATAGGGGTCACCTTTATCGGCATAAGGTTGGGGAATGCCATGAAACGACATCAACAGTTTTTCAGCTTTGCCATGTTGTCCCTGATAATGCAATACGCTATCTGCCAACGCCTGAATAAATAAAGGATGTTGATGATAGTCCTTAATAATGGTCAGACCGGGTAAATGACGTTGCTGTGGAATCCATTTGGCAAACGCATCATATAATGGCGCTGTCGAGGTCGCTGAATATTGAGGGAACAACGGCAGCAAAATTACATGTTCTTGTGGATCCTTTGCCAGTTGCGCCAGCACATCATGGATACTTGGTTGACCATAAGTCATAGCTGGCACAACCGTCAGATCAAACTGATGATTTTCTTCTTGTAGGCGTTGCTTAATCAGCAGTGTTTGTTCCAGCACAATTTCACGCATCGGTGAGTCATTCGACCAGACCGAAGCATAAGCTTCAGCCACCCGTTTCGGACGGAAGGTCAAAACAAATAAGTGCAGGATGATCCACCATAATAATTTGGGAATCTCAATCACACGGGTATCAGATAAAAACTGTTTCAGGAAACGTCGTACTGCTGGCACAGTTGCTTCATCTGGCGTACCTAAATTGGCCAGAATCACAGTCACTTTTGGTTTTTGTGTCGCTAACATAGACCGCATCCGCTTGTCATTGGGTTCATACAATTACTTTAGCAGTTTTAGCCCTGTTTGCTAAATTGGATTAATGCATGGTCTTAAATTGAAAAACCCGATTGCTATCCAGCATATTACTTTCCAGTAGTTTCTGTCCTTTTGCGGTGAGCTGCCATAACATACGCTGACGGTCATCACGCCCTGTTGGCACAATCCATTCATTTTGACGCATTTGTAATTTGATCTCATGCAAAGCACGAATATTCACTTGGGCACGAGATACAGCATGCGCCCTTGGCATTTCCTTACGGGCATCGTCCAAACCTGTCTCATTGAGATATTCATTGATCCGCTTGGAAAAATATTCTTCTGGTGTCGGGATCACAAAGGCTGAACCGAGAACATTCAGTAATTGCGCCCACGTCATCTTGCGATGTGGCTTCACTTCCTTGAAATTGCCATCCTGATAGGCATGCATCCGATATTCAAATGAATAAAGTTCATGCATCGAAACTTTAGGTACATTGGTCAGCGGATCAGCTTCACGATTGCCCAGTTCCGTTTCCAACTGTTTCACCTTGGCACGTAATGCATCAATTTCATCACGCAATACCTGCGTATTTTGTGGACGCACCCACCCCACCACAGGATAACGCTCTAGCATCTGCGGCATACTTGAACGTACAGCCAGCTCCAGATCTCTTAAAGTACGATAACAAAAGACCTGATCCACTTCGTGTTGTAGCTGTTTTCTAAATTCTTTGAATTTTTCTTTAAGTTCTGGCTTATGATCATGCAATTTGGCATCACGAGACTCTGGGTCTTCATGCATAAATACAATCACAGGCTTTTGTTTGGTCATGGCATAAATATATTCCAGATGCATATAGCCGACACCTGAAACGGATTGTTCGCCATATTGGCTACCCAGCAAAATCACCACATAATCACAATCATCAATTTGACGGCGGGCAATCGACGTACTGAGCGGGGTGCGCTGTTCTAGCCCCCATGACAGAAATCCCATGCCAACTAATGTTTGTGCGAGAACCGCTCGCTCTGGTTGCATTTCATTGCCAGAGGTAGAAATAAAGACTTGATAACGAGTATCTTGCATAGGCTAGGCCCCAATTCATTGATCAATAATATCAAGTATTTATCTTGATTTTTTATTAACAACTAACCCCAATAAATATATAAATATGGCTCGATTTAGTGATTTCCTATCTCAATCTCGGCCAGATTTTGAATCTTCCATGTTAATTGTTCTGGTATAAGGTGCTGAAGAACGGGTTCTAGTTCGACCGCATTGTTACCACTGACATAACATTGAATACGGGTAATGTTATGACGCAATTTGTCACATAATAACCCATTTTTAATTAAAAGATAGGCAGTTTGTCGCGCAACTGCTTGTCCAGAATCAATTAATTTTAATTTTTCAGAAAAAATCTGACGAATCGCATCTTTCAGGAAAGGATAATGGGTACACCCCAAGACCAGAAAGTCAGCGCCCTGCTCGACCACAGGTTGTAAAATCTGTTGTAGTACCTCGAGACAGGCGGGACTCATCTGCTGCCCAGCCTCAACAAATGGCACCAGTTCCAGACTCGTCACCGTCAACACTTTGACGCCAGCAGGCTGTGCAAAGTTTGCCATCACATCTTTAATTAGCTGTCCACGGAAGGTGGCAGGCGTCGCCAGCACAGCCACGACTTTGGATTGAGTTTGAATGACGGCGGGCTTTAATGCAGGTACAAGACCAACGATTGGAAAGCGTTCTCCATAATGATCGCGTAAGTAATCCAGACTAAAAGCAGAAGCCGTATTACACGCCACAACCGCAATTTTACAACCCTGACGGTAAAGCCATTCGATTGCCTGTGCAGTCAGTTGACGGATTTCCTGATCTGAACGCGCGCCATATGGCACATGAGCCGTATCTGCATAGTAGAGAATGCGTTCATTTGGTAAATGTCGTGCAATCTCTTGTGCAACCGATAAGCCGCCAATGCCTGAGTCAAAAACACCAATGGGTGCATCAGCAGATGCGTGTGGCATTGGATCAAGTAAAAGAGGCATGGATTGAACGGCTGTCATATTACACATGGACACTGGTTTATTTACTCTTTTAAGCTTAAACCTCAGGTGCTCAAATGCAAGACCAAATCACCACTTTTTAGCGTTAAAACCGTGTCACCTTGCGCATTTTCAGACAAAGTTCCGTAGTTGACGAGATGATAAAAACTCTGACGCTGGATCAAGGCATTCATACCAAAACGGACATGCACATAAGGACGTAACTCACCTTCATATTCACGCATAAAAATAGGATGCGCTTCATCTACAATAATTACATCCTGATTGATGGTGGTGAGTTGCAGATAGGTTTTGCCTTCGATTTGCACCTGATCCGCCTGATTGATCAACAATGGTTCATCTTCAACTTGGATTTCAATCTGTTCCACAGGCGTTTTGAGGTAGAATTTGCCGTCCTCTTTCCACAAGACCTTACTGAACAGATCCAGAAGAGCCTGACGTTTGATCAATTGACCTTCGTGCCACCATTCTCCATTGGCTTTTATGTGTAGATCCATTTTGCCACAATGCTTTGGATGCCACTGGTCTAAAGGCGGAATTGACCTTTTGTGACTTTGCTGTACATCATTTAAGTATTGTGCAATGTTCATTAAGTTTTTATCATCAGAAAACATGATTTTTCCCTGATTTTCTAAAGAGTTTTGTGGAGAATCATTTTCATTTATCATAGTTTATGCCTTGCTGACGAGAAAATATGACCGCTCAGCCAATTGGCGAGATCAAGGTTTAAAACTATACTATCCCAAACGTTTGCAAGCACATACTATCATTTGTGTTTGGCAATTAAGAACACTCATGGCAGCGCCGAATCGCAATATTACGGTTGCCACCCTTAAAAATATGAGGAGTCCTACATGGAACACATCGAACGTGAAGCGATGGAGTTTGACGTAGTGATCGTAGGTGCAGGACCTGCGGGTTTATCTGCTGCGATTAAAATTCGTCAATTAGCGATTGAAAACAACCTACCTGACCTTTCTGTATGTGTTGTTGAAAAAGGCTCCGAAGTAGGTGCGCATATCCTTTCAGGTGCTGTACTTGAACCACGTGCCATGAATGAATTATTTCCAAACTGGAAAGAAGAAGGCGCACCACTGAATGTCCCTGTCACAGGTGACGAAACTTATTTCTTATTGTCTGATACCAAAGCGCAAAAAATGCCGTATTGGATGGTACCAAAATCAATGCACAACGAAGGGAACTATGTCATTTCTCTTGGTAATGTCGTGCGCTGGTTAGGCCAGAAAGCAGAAGAGCTGGAAGTTTCAATTTTCCCGGGTTTTGCTGCATCTGAAGTGCTTTACCATGAAGATGGTACGGTAAAAGGCATTCAAACAGGTGATATGGGCATTGGCAAAAATGGTGAGCCAACGCATAACTTCACGCCTGGTTATGAACTTCATGCTAAATATACATTGTTCGCTGAAGGCTGCCGTGGTCACCTCGGTAAGCGCCTGATTGCAAAATACAATCTTGATAAAGATGCTGATCCACAGCACTACGGTATCGGGATTAAAGAACTTTGGGAAATCGATCCTGCTAAACATAAGCCAGGCTTAGTCATGCATGGTGCTGGCTGGCCGTTGTCTGAAACAGGTTCATCTGGCGGCTGGTGGTTATACCACGCTGAAAACAATCAGGTGACTTTGGGTATGATCGTGGATTTATCGTATGAAAATCCGCACATGTATCCATTCATGGAAATGCAACGCTGGAAAACGCACCCAACCATCAAGCAATTCCTTGAAGGTGGTAAACGTATTTCTTACGGCGCACGTGCTGTTGTGAAAGGTGGCTTTAATGCTTTACCTAAACTCACTTTCCCAGGCGGTTGCTTGATTGGTGATGATGCTGGTTTCTTGAACTTCTCAAAAATCAAAGGCTCACACACTGCAATGAAGTCAGGTATGTTGTGTGGTGAGGCAGTATTCGAAGCGATTGCTGCGGGTGTTGCAAAAGGTGGTGATCTTGCGATTGCACGTGTGCTTGAAGGCGACGATCATTTCGACAAAGAATTGACTGCGTATACAGACAAATATAACAATTCTTGGTTAAAAGAAGAGTTATATAACTCACGCAACTTTGGCCCTGCAATGCACAAGTTTGGTCAATGGATTGGTGGCGCGTTTAACTTTATCGATCAAAATATCCTTAAAGTGCCATTCACGTTGCATGATCTTAAACAAGACTTTGCTGCACTGAAAACAGTGGATGCATCAACGTTTAAGCCAAACTATCCAAAACCAGATGGCAAGTTGACCTTTGACCGTTTATCTTCTGTATTCGTATCAAATACCGTACATGAAGAAAATCAGCCAGCGCATTTAAAACTGACTGATCCATCTATTCCAGTAGATGTGAACTTACCAAAATGGGATGAGCCAGCGCAACGCTACTGCCCTGCTGGTGTTTATGAAATCATGGAAAATGATGATGGTTCAAAACGCTTCCAGATCAACGCAGCAAACTGCGTACACTGTAAGACTTGTGATATTAAAGACCCATCACAGAACATCACTTGGGTAACACCAGAAGGTGGCGGTGGTCCGAACTACCCGAATATGTAATTCAAAATAAAAAATCCGAGTTTAGACTCGGATTTTTTATGCGCTATGCACTTTAAAAGTTAACAATAAAACTTAACCTTTCTGCACAAGATAGCGGTATTCAGTATTGCTGTTTTCATCCTGATTTTCTTCTTTGAGCAACAGCTCATGACCAAGATGCATACAGAATTTTGGAATATCCCATGATGTTGAAGGGTCTGTCGCCAATACTTCAACAATCTCACCTGACTTGGCTTTGCGAATGGCTTGGTGCAACATCATCACAGGTTCAGGGCAACGTAAACCTCGCGTATTGATTTGAACAGCGGGAAGTTTTGGTTGTTCAGACATCATAAAACTCAAATATTCGAATTTTCACATTTTAGCATAAACTGCTCATATAAAAATCATCTGGCCTGTTTTGGAAAACTGTACGTTTTTTACATAGTATTGTTGATGCATATCCGCTTTATCTTCGGTATGATGAAAATCATCTAATTGATATAGAGAGTCTTTAGGAAAGATCATGGTCGAGGAATCCAGTCCGTCGTGGGGTATGCGTGGCTTAAGAAAATGGTTAGGTACCGCACCTGAAACCCGCGATGAATTACTCAAGTTAGTTCAAGACTCACGTCGCTTTTTAGAGCCAGATACTGTTGCTATGCTTGAGGGTGTTCTTGACCTGCCAGCAACAAAGATTCGAGAAGTCATGACACCGCGTACAGCGATCATCAGTTTGCAGGAAGACGATCAATTACTTGATATTCTGCATGTACTGATCGATTCTGCACATTCGCGCTTCCCTGTATTCTCAGCGGATCAAAGCGATAATGTGGTGGGCATCTTATTAGCGAAAGACCTATTACCTTTTTTAACTGAGCGTAATGTCAAAGTTGATATTCGTTCATTGATGCGCCAGCCTGTGTTTGTGCCTGAAAGTGCACGTTCAGATCAGGTGTTGCGTATGCTGAAAAATACGCAAACGCATATTGCCATCGTGATTGATGAATATGGTTCAACCTCTGGTCTCGTCACCCTTGAAGATATTCTTGAAGAGATTGTCGGCGAAATTGAAGATGAACATGATATTGCGGATGAAGAAGCCTTATATATCGTTCCAGATAATGACCCGACCACAGCAAATACGTGGATTGTGCAGGCACTTACACCAATCGAACATTTCAACACTATTTTAAATGCAGATTTTTCTGACGATGAAGTTGAAACTATGGGCGGTTTACTGCTGCAAGAGATTGGTTTAGTGAGCGATTTACAAGGTCAAACCATTGAGCTTGGCGATTGGCAATTTACCATTATTGAAGCAGATGCACGCACTATTCATCTGATTCGAGCTGTCCGTCAATGAGAACCTATTTTGAGAAGCTGTTAAATTCGTCTCAACCACAAAAACAGCTCCCTTTTATTTTTCCACTTTTGATTGCACTCATTTCGGGTGCAATCTTTAGTTTGGCGCTCGCCCCGTACTATTTCTGGTGGCTTGCGATTTTGTCGCCTGCATTACTCTATGCCGTATTGCGCCAGCGTAGCCCACGTCAGGCCTTTGCGCTCGGCTGGGCCTATGGCTTTGGTTTATGGTTTGTCGGGGCATTCTGGCTCTATACATCCATCCATACCTATGGCGATACTAATGCCTTTTTAAGCGTGTTGATGATTGCCTTTATGGCGGCTGCAATGGGCTTGTTTACGGCATTTCAGACTTGGCTATATCGTCGCTTTTTCCCAGAGACGCCGCTTACTTTTGCACCGCTATGGGTGCTGTTTGAGTGGGCAAAAACCTGGGTATTCACTGGTTTTCCGTGGTTATTCGCAGGTTATGCCTTCACTGAACGCCTATTAGATGGTTATGCACCTCTATTTGGTGTTTATGCTGTTTCTTTCGTTGTCATCGTATTGGCCTGTGCGCTGGTCGAGATTTTAAATCGTCGCTGGTTTTGGGCGGTGCCTTCCGCAGTTCTAGTGTTAGGTGCATGGAGCGCTGGATTTATTCAGTTTGTACAACCGAAAGCAGCCAAACCACTGAGTGTATCTTTGGTTCAGGGAAATATTCCTCAAGACCTGAAATGGTTAACTGAATACCAGATTAAGACCTTAGAAATTTATGCCACGCTGACCCGTGCTGAATGGGGTCGAGATCTGATTGTCTGGCCAGAATCTTCGATTCCAATGTTCCAGACCGATATTCCAGAGTTTCTGGAGGCGATGGATGCGCAAGCCAAGAAAACAGACAGTGCCTGGGTGACCGGTATCCCGTATTGGGATATGGCGAAGTCACAGCAAGTCGGTGAACCATTGTATTACAACAGTATTATGGCTTCAGGCAGCGACTCACATGGCTTGTATAAAAAGCAACGTCTGGTGCCGTTTGGTGAATATATTCCATTATCGGGCATGCTGAAATGGGTACTGCCTGCGATGCAGAATGATGTCAGCATGAGTGGTTTTTCTCGTGGTGAATCGAACCAGAAGCCATTAATGGTTAAAGGTCATGCGCTGGCAGCTGCGATTTGCTATGAAGTGGCTTATCCAAACCTAACCCGCCGTAATGCATCGAATAGCGACTTTTTGATCACAGTTTCAAATGATGCATGGTTTACAGGGACTGCTGGGCCTTGGCAACATTTGCAAATGGTACAAATGCGTGCCAAAGAAAATGGCCGCTGGTTTATTCGTGCGACCAATACCGGTGTGACAGCGTTTATCGACCAGAACGGTCATATTGTGAAACAGGCACCAATTGATCAGGAAGCAGTGCTTCGTGGTGAACTGCCTGCCATGCAAGGACAAACCTTGTATAACCGCTTAAGCGATTATCCGATCCTGATTTTCTCACTTCTATTATTGATCGTTGGCTGGATTTACCGTCCACGTAAAGTCGATATTTCGTTTAAATCACGTCGATAAATCACAAAAACTTTGTGCCCAGAGGAACATCAAACTCTGGGACGCAAAGTGCCACCTCTCCTTCCGCATTATGAAATCCTGTGACCAGACATTCTGATTGAATCGGGCCAATCTGTTTCTTCGGGAAGTTCACTACTGCAACCACCAGTTTTCCAATCAAGTTTTCAGGCTGATAAAGTTTGGTAATTTGCGCACTGGATTTTCGGATTCCTAATTCTTCACCAAAATCGACTTGCAAGATATAAGCGGGTTTTCGTGCTTCTTTAAATACTTCAGCCTGTATAATCCGACCGACACGCAACTCCACTCTGGTAAAATCATTCCATTCAATTTGTTGCATCTACTTGTTCTCTTCGATTTTTAAAGTCATATGGAATATAGAGGATCTCTATTTTTAAATAAAGATGCTCATTTTTTATTCCCTAATCTGATCCTTCATGTTAAATTAATTTTGCTCTTTATAAAGCCGTAAACGTTTACGTCAATCAACGTGCCAACATATCTCCAACAACGTTTGGAGCTATTTGATCAAGATATTTCATATTTGATCAGGCACTGGCGTTTGTTGGTTTACGGAGAAAAATATGCAAAATTTCAAAGGGTCTTCTTTTCATTTTCAAAAGATTCCAAATCGTTACGCCACCGTAGTTTTACCTTTGTTCCTATCTATCATCATGACTTTTATCGTGTCGTGCATTAGCACTTTACGTAGCATGGGATTAGAACATTTTTCTACTCAGATCTGGCTATCCGCATGGGGAATTTCGTGGCTAATTGCCTTCCCTGTTTTGCTTTTGGTCTTGCCAATCGTACGCAAAATTACCTTTCTATTTGTTCGCGCAGGCTAAATTCAGGCAATAAAAAAACGTAGATTTTAAGTCTACGTTTTTAACGCTCAGTATTTTAATCATTTAAAAGCTTATCGATAATTGCACGCTTAAATAGGCAACCAGACTAGATAAAAATAACATCGGAATATAACGATAAGCCTTAAATAAAAACTGCTCATATTTAGAAATCAGGTCCACATGATGCCAGACCGTGGTTTTCAATGCACTTAAAAAGCACAAGACAAACCAAGCACTTAACATGCTTAATGCAAAGAAACCAATCATAATCTGACTACTTCCCTCAGTGGCTTGCCATAATATTAAAGCACCTTCACTAATGGGTAATAAAGTTAAAATGAGCAATACAGATTTAAGCATTGCCCAATGAAACTGATTCAGTTCATCTAACATAAAAAATGCTTTCATCTGATTTCTCACAGTTGGTTTCAATGGTCTGAATTTATTATGCAAAGCTTTGATCTAAAGAAAAAGTCTATTTTTCTGCATAATTTATTTTTCTTGTAACTATTAAATATGGGAATAATTCTTATTATAACTCTCACATATTCAATATTTTATTCTATCTTTATTTTTCAATGATTTATTAATTAATTTCGAATTAAGAAACATTATCACTTCACTCTAGATTTAATAATTCAAAAGTGAAGTGATATTTTTATCTAACAATTAAGGCTGATAATAAATATCGGCATCATTGCCTTCGCCACCTTCTTTACCATCCGCACCAAACGAATATAAATCAAATGGACGGCCTTCACGACCTGGAATGACATACTGCAAATCATTTTCCCAACTGTCTTTTGGATAGCCACCTTTCACGTAACCACCAGGTAACCAGTTTTTCGCTGTTGCTGGCTGGTTGACCAATGCATCTAAACCACCATCTTGCATCGATGGGTAACGGCCATTGTCCAACTTATATTGATCCAAAGCACCCGCAACACCTTTTAGGGTAATACTAGTGGTATCCACTTTAGCCTTTTCACCACGACCCATCACGTTTGGAACGATCAGTGCAGCCAAAACACCTAAAATGACAATCACAACCATCACTTCTATTAACGTGAAGCCAGATTGCTTCACATATATTTTTTGATTCTTCATATTCATCTCTTTCATGTCACTCATCAGATCATATTGTTCATATTAATAATTGGCAACATTACCGCAATCACAATCACCAATACAATTGCTGCCATAAAAATCAGCATCAAGGGTTCAAGCAAGGCCAGTAAAGTTGAAATAAAGGTGGTCACCTCACGATCCTGCATAGTCGATGCCCGATCCAGCATACGATCCAGTTCACCAGAGGCTTCACCACTTCGAATCATTTGTACCATCATCGGAGGGAAATAACCGCAGCGTTCCAGTTGTGTTGCCAAATTACCACCTTCTGTTACACGCTCCATCGCCACTTCAATGGCATCGCGAATTACCCAGTTATTACTGACTTCGGCACCAATGCGTAAGGCTTCCACCAAAGGCACACCCGAGCGGGTCAAAATAGATAAGGTACTGGCAAAACGTGCCGCATTTATACCACGCGAAAGTTTACCGAATAGTGGCAATCTGAGCGTTAATCGGTCAAATGCATAATGCCCTGCATTGGTTCTTAAGAATCGGGTAAATAGAATGATGGCAATAAAGGCAAGAATAAGCATGCCAATCCAGGTATGCCGAATAAAGGCGCTGGCTTTCATTAAAGCAACCGTGATCCACGGCAAAGCTTCTTTACTTTGTTCAAAGGTTTTGACGATTTCTGGCACGACATAAGTCATCAAGCCCATCACAATACCAAAAGACATCAGCATCAGTACAATCGGGTAGATCATCGCACCCTGAACTTTCTTCTGCATGGCAAAACGGTTTTCTGTGTAGTCCGATAACTGATCCAAAATCAGATCAAGATGACCTGAACGCTCGCCCGCAGCAACCGTTGCAATATATAGCTCGGGAAAGCGTCCTGACTGCTGCATACTTTTTGCTAGTGAATGCCCTTCCAGTACCTTGGAACGTACTGCAATCAATAAATTTCGGACATGCGCTTTTTCACTTTGTTTACTAACCGCACGGAGCGCTTCTTCCAATGGAATTCCTGCCGCGACCAACACTGAGAGTTGACGCGTCATCAATGCTAAATCATAAGCGCTAAAGCTTTTTTTAAACCATGAACGCTGTTGTTGTTTATCTTTTTGCTCAACTGCATCGACCGCAATTGGTGTCCACGCTTTATCGCGTAACTGTTGGCGAATCTGGCGTGCGGAATCCCCTTCCAGCACACCTTTATGTTGCTTTCCTGATGCATCGATAGCAGTAAATTGATAAGCAGGCATGGTTCTGTTCTAATTGTCCCAAAATAGTCGTTGTTAAGTGCATCCGTGTATGGCCTGAGGAACGTGGTTCCACAAGAAATTCATCGACATAACGCACAGCACTTTAGCATAATTCTATGAGATGCCGTCATGCCTTATTTAAGTTGTTTTAAGCGATCACACAACTTAAAAGGCTGAAAATATCAACATACACTTTACATGAATGAAGCCTATATGCCGACCCAAAATTCTAGCGCTATTGTTTACCGTATTCGCGTTGCCATACCTGTATATCTGTATGACACCTTTGATTATACGGTCAGTGCAGAGCAATATGCTCAGGCA
This sequence comes from Acinetobacter sp. NRRL B-65365, assembly GCF_001605865.1. Taxonomy (NCBI): domain Bacteria; kingdom Pseudomonadati; phylum Pseudomonadota; class Gammaproteobacteria; order Moraxellales; family Moraxellaceae; genus Acinetobacter; species Acinetobacter sp. NRRL B-65365. The sequence continues at coordinate 111,240 of NZ_LRPD01000067.1, forward strand.
CAAGTCGGCGCGCGTGTTGCCATTTCATTTGGGCGGCAAAATCTGGTGGGTCTCATCACTGAAAAAGTTGACCCAGACGAAGTATTTACAGGTCAGTTCAAACTTAAAGCCATCACGGAGTTACTCGATCAGGAAGCGATTTTAGACCAACAAGTTTTAACTTTGTTGACATGGTCAGCCCAATATTATCAATTTCCGATTGGTGAGGTCATGCAAAGCGCCTTACCAGCGTTACTCAGACAAGGTCGTGCCTTAGATATCCTGTTCCATCTATGGAAAATCACACCACATGATGATCCAACCTCTTTATTAAAGCGTTCGCAAAAACAATATGAAGCCTATCAGGTGTTAAAACTACACCCACATGGCACCACTGAAAATGTCTTGAATCTCAGTGGCGTCGAGACTTCGACCCTGAAAGCACTAGAAAAGAAAGGCCTGGTCGAATGTTGTCTGGAACCGCATGATTTTACTCCTACACCAGTGCAATTGGCACAAGTTCCGTTAACACCGAATGAAGACCAGAAAAAAGCCATTCAACAGATTCTCAAGGCACAACATCATTATCAGGCCTTTTTACTCGACGGTTTGACTGGAAGCGGAAAAACAGAAGTTTATCTGCAAGTGATGCATGAGGTATTAAAACAAGGCAAGCAGGTGCTGGTGCTGGTGCCTGAAATTGGCCTCACCCCACAAACCGTTTCACGGTTTAAATCACGCTTTCATTGTGATATTGCCTTGCTCCATTCAGGTCTAAATGACTCGAAACGTTTACAGGCATGGCAACATGCGCAAACGGGCAAAGCCTCGATCATTATTGGTACACGCTCTGCAATTTATACCCCATTGCCAAATCTGGGCCTGATCATTTTAGATGAAGAACATGACCTCTCTTATAAGCAGCAAGAAGGTTTCCGTTACCATACCCGTGATGTCGCCTTATATCGTGGGCATTTGCAAAACTGTCCTGTGATTCTCGGCTCAGCTACCCCTAGCATCGACAGTTACCACCTGGTTGAGTCAGGAAAATTACAGCTCCTTGAACTGAATCAGCGTGCAGGCGTGGCCGTTTTACCGAAAATGCATGTGGTGGATTTAAAGATTGCGAAAAAGCAGCATGGTCTCAGCCAGACCTTGATTCAGCAAATTAAGCATACGTTAGAGCGCAAAGAACAAGTCCTGATCTTTTTAAACCGACGTGGCTATGCACCCATCCTGATGTGTGAAAGCTGCGGCTGGCAAGCCAACTGTCCGCACTGTGATGCACACTTTACTCTGCATTCACAGCCTTACCATTATTTGCATTGTCATCATTGCGGTACCATCAATCGTCTGCCAGATCATTGTCCTGAATGCAAAAAACAGAGTTTGAAAACGATTGGCGCAGGAACGGCGAAGCTTGAGGAACATTTACAAGAACTCTTCCCGCACAATGAAGTGATACGGGTTGATCGTGACAGTACCAGCCGCGTCGGTAGCTGGCAGAAAATTTATGATCGGATTCAGCAAAACAAGCCGAGTATTTTACTGGGTACGCAAATGCTGGCTAAAGGTCATCACTTCCCGCATGTGACACTTGTTGCGATTCTGGATATTGATGCAGGTCTGCTCAGCGTTGATCCGCGCGCGCCTGAACGAACAGCTCAATTGATTGTACAAGTGGCTGGACGTGCTGGACGTGGCGAGCATAAAGGTAGTGTGTATTTACAAAGCTTACGTCCTGACCATCCGATGTTGACCACACTGATTGAGCATGATTATCGTACCGTCGCCAAACAAATGCTGGCTGATCGCAAAATCGCCCTGCTACCGCCTTATCGTTATGCCGTACTGGTTCGGGTTGAATCTAAAGATCGTGACTATAGCCAACAATTTCTAGCGGATATTGCCCAGCAACTTAGAACAATGGCTGGCGATCTGGTTGATATTTGGGGCCCAATCCCTGCTCCTATGGAGCGTAAAGCAGGCCGTTATCGTGCGCACATGGTGATTTTGTCTACCGATCGGGCAAAACTGCACTTTTATTTGCGTCAATGGTGGCAACAAGTGGTACATTTACCTCGACAACATCAACTCAGACTTTCCATTGACGTTGATCCACAAGAGTTTAGTTAAGATACTTTAGACATACGTTATAAAAGACACGTCACAGGATTGGTCTTTTTAACCTTTACTCATTTGAGTTAGTCTAGAAAGAATAGAAAAATTGAGGCATTCGATGTCCTTACTGCTACCCATTATTTTTTTACTGGCTGCGACTTTAATTTTTGTTCCATTGGCCAAGCGCTATATGGGCACCACTGTTTTGGGTTATCTCATCGCAGGGCTGGTACTCGGTTCCAATGTCTCAGGGCTGGTTGAAGATCCTCAACTGATCCAATCATTGCTCGAACTGGGTATGATTGCGGTCATGCTCTTTCTAGGTCTTGCGTTTCGACCAGTACAACTCTGGGTAGAGCGTCGAAGTATTCTTAAACATAGCGGCTTACCACTCGCAATCATCATTCCACTTTTAGTCGGTGCCTGTTTCCTACTGTTGAATCAATTGCTGACCAGTCTCATTCTTGGCTTCGCACTGGCACTCTCCGCGGTTACTTTAGTGCAGCAACTACTACAGAAAAAACACCAACTGCATAACCAGTTGGGGCAAGCCTGTTTAGCCACACTGCAATTTCAGATTTTTATCACAGTGGTTCTGATTGCACTCTTTCCTTTGCTGGAAGAAACCGCATCTACAAGACATGGAATTGCTTATTTTGCTGCGATTATTGCCACGATTTCGGGTCTGTTTCTCGCCAGTCGCTATCTGGTACGTCCAGCTTTCCGCTTTTTAGCACAAAAAAACAGTATTCAACTTATCCCTGTGCTGAGTGCCTTAATCATTGTCTCGGTCATTCTGATTATGGATATTTTGAATATTCATGTCTTGATTGGTGCATTTTTAGCAGGCTTATTATTAGCAGAAACCGAATTTAAAGCTGAAGTTGAGCGTATTCTTGAACCCTTTAAAGATGCTGCAATCGGGTTGTTTTTTCTGGCGATTGGTCTAGGTCTTTCGCTTGAACCTCTCGCTCAGACGCCATTATTAATCTTAGGTTCAATCTTTGGATTGGTACTGATCAAGGCGGGTGTTATTGCAGCAATCCGTTATTATCAGCAACGTCATGCCAGATTCAGCACCTTGTTTGCAATCACCTTGGCTCAAAGTGGTGAACTCACTTTTATTCTACTGAAACTAGCAGAAAGTGAAGATCTGCTCAGCAAAGCCTTATTACAACCTGCCTTGCTGATTGTGTTCGGTTCGATGTTATTGACGCCTCTGCTGTACTGGCTCTTTGATGTAGAAATTTTGCCACGCTTGCAGAAAAAAGTACCCGTTGCGCCTGAAGATGTGCCTCAACATCCGATTCTGATCGTCGGTTTTGGACGCTTTGGACAAGTGGTTGCCCGAGTTTTGCATGCGCAAGGCAAACAATTCAGTGTAATTGACAGCAACCAACCTGATGCTGATTTTATTGAACAATATGGACATCGTTTTTTTGATGCCGACGTGACTCAGGTCGACAACTTACGTGCTGCGGGAATCGAATACTGCAAGCTACTGATTCTCGCAATTGATGATGTTGAAGACAGTATGAATCTGGCACGTTATCTGCGTTTGAATCATCCCGACCTGACGCTGTTTGTGCGGGCACGCGACCGTCATCATGCCCATTTACTCAATGGTTTAGGCATCCAATATATGTGGCGTGAAACCTATGCCGCTTCGCTGGATATGGCACAGCAGGCTTTAGTCGAAACTGGCCTGTCAAATCTTGATGCACAAACACAGATGGAACGTTTTAAGCAACAGGATGAGCTACTTCTTATCCAGCAACATTGGGTACAAGAACAGCAAGAGATTGTTGAACATTATCCAAGTGCGATTGCAGAACTTGAGTATTTGTTTGAAAACACAAAAACTTTGCAGCCAGATCGCATGCGCAATGATCAAAACACACAAAGTGATGCAAATTCACTCAATGAAACATCTTGAGTTTTAGCAAACTGACACCATTATTGACTGCATACATGCACCTTTTTATAAAGCCTTAAGTGCTTTTCAAAGCAGCGCATTGCTTTGTTTTCCCTGTGCGGGATACTGGAGAAAAATATGTCTGATTTACGCCAACGCTTTTTTATTGAGGACTGCCCTGTTCGCGGTGAAGTGGTGCATCTGGAAGAAGCATTGCAAACCATTTTGGCGCAACGTGAATATATGCCTGCAGTACAAAGCCTGTTAGGCGAAATGTTAAGTGCAACAGCATTACTTGCCAGCACACTGAAAATCCGTGGTCGTATTAGCTTACAGATTCAGGCAAGCGGCACCTTCAAATGGGCAATGGCTGAATGTAACCATTTAGGTGAAGTTCGTGCTCTGGCTGATTATGAAGAAGATCCAAGATTTGTAGAAGGTCATGATAGCCGCACGGTACTTGCAGCGTTAACCAATCCAGTTCTGTTCATTAATATTGAACCTGAGCACGGCGAACGCTATCAAGGGATCGTACCGCTTGATCAACCGACCTTGGCAGGGTGCTTGACGCAATATTACGATTTATCGGCGCAGATCCCGACGCATATCGTATTGGCGACCAACAGCAAACGTTCAGGTGGTTTACTGATTCAATTACTTCCTCGTAATGATGAAGAAGAGCAAAAAATGGTGGACGAAGACCTGTGGCCTCGTCTGACCATGCTTACTGAAACCTTAAAACCAGAAGAGCTGACCGATCTTTCAGCCAATGAAATCCTCTATCGTTTGTATAACGAAGAAGAAGTGCGTTTGCCTGAAATTGAACAGTTAAAGTTTGGTTGCACCTGCTCTAAAGAGCGTTGTGCCAATGCATTGATTCAGATTGGTGTAGATGCGGTACACGAAACTTTAGAAGCGCAAAACCCGATCCAGATGGATTGCCAGTTCTGTAATACACGCTATGAATTTACAGCAGAAGAAGCTTTGGCTTTATTCGGTGAACATTTAAGTTAATTTACCCAATGTTCAAAAATAAAAAGAGACGGGCTTCCGTCTTTTTTTATTTTGTATTAAGGTCTACCCGATAAAACAATTTTTAAATCTTCCAATAATATCGACCTTATGATTAAGCTATGAATTACTTCGAATATTTGCTGTTTATTGTGAGTGTGGTGGTCCTCATTGCCACGCCCGGCCCTGTGATGATTCTGGTAGCCAGTGCCGGACTCAAAGGCGGTTATAAAAAAGCTTTACAGACCATCTTTGGAACCAACTTTGCTTCTTTAATCCTGATTTTTATTTCAGTGCTGATTCTCAAGGGCTTTCTCACCATTGATGAAAATTACCTGAAAGCCATTCGGGTGTTAGGTTGCCTTTATATTGCTTATCTTGGTTATAGCATTATTAAAGAAGTCATTCAGGCACCGCATCCAACTGCAATTCAAACCGTATCGGCACAAAATGGTGGTTTTAAGAAAGGGTTTCTGGTCGGAATTTCCAATCCTAAAGATATTATTTTCTTCTCGGCATTTTTCCCGCAATTTATTTCAATTTCATCCAATATCAATTTTAGCCTCAGTCTATTGACCGTGACGTGGATCGTTCTAGATTTCCTGACTTTATCTTTGGTATATCTGTTCTTCCGTCGCTTATCGCAAAGCAGTATTTATCCAAAAATTCTCGGTTTATGCGGTGTCTTGCTGGTCTTGATTGCGCTCTATGGTCTAATCGAAACCTTTATCTAGACGTTCAACCAAGCCAAATAAAATTATTTACACACTGTTTTCTGATTCAAACAGAACAAGTCTTATACAATCGAATCCATTGAAATCTCTTGGATTCGTTTCATAATGAAAGAAACACAACATTATTATATTTAAAGATCATGGCAAAAAATTATTATGAAGAGCTAGGTGTTTCCAGAGATGCCTCAGCAGATGAAATCAAAAAAGCCTATCGAAAACTGGCGCGTAAATATCATCCTGACATTAGTAAAGAAGCAGATGCTGAAGCCAAAATGCAGGCGATTAATGTCGCCTATGACACCCTAAGCGATAGCACCAAGAAAGCTGAATATGATCAGATGCTGGATCACCCACAAGGTTTTTCCAACTTTGGTCAAGGCAACCAAAGCGGTTTCGATGGTTCGCAGTTCTATCGCCAGAGTTCAGGAGAAGGGGCAGATTTTAGTGGCTTTGAAGACCTGTTTGGTCGTTTTGGTTCAGGCTTTGGTGGTGGGCAACAACGCTCTCAACGCCAACAGCGTAGCTATCGGGGTGAAGATCAACATGCCAGTATTCAGGTCGATTTAGATATCGCCTATCACGGATCAACCCAGCAAATCACGCTACAAATTCCGACTTATAACGTCTATGGTGAGCCTGAGGTTCAACGCAAAACCTTAGAAGTTAAAATTCCAAAAGGAATGAAGGAAGGTCAGCAAATCCGTCTCAATGGTCAAGGCCAGAGTGGTATCAATGGCGGCGCAAATGGCGATCTTTATATCGAGATTCAGTACAAGGATACTGACCGGATTCGTGTTGAAGGTGCTGATGTATATCAAACTATTGATGTCAGTCCTTGGGAAGCGGGTCTCGGGCAAAGTATTGAAGTCAATACCCCTGCTGGACAGCTCAAGGTAAACTTGCCGAAAAACGCCAAGAATGGACAACAGTTACGTTTAAAAGAGAAAGGCATTCCGAATAAGACTGCGGGGCATCTGTACCTGATTATTAATATTGTTTTACCGCCAGCGCACAGTGAGCAAGAGCAACAGGCTTATCAACAATTTGCCGAAGCCTTTGCTGCATTCAAACCTCGTGCCTCATAAGGAGTAAGATCATGACAACGATTCAATACAAAGAAATTCAATATGACGGTCACTGCCAAGTTGAAATCATTGATGAACAATTGGCACTTGATCTTGAACACTTTGCAGAAGCATGTGGTCAAAGTACCGAATGGGTACTCAAACTGATCGATTATGATATTTTGCAAATCTCTGTCGATCCGCAAAGCTATCAGTTTATTGGTGAAGATGTCAGCCGTGCTCGGCGTGCCTATCGCCTGCAACGTGACTTTGATGCAAGCCTGTCAGCAGTAGCCGTGATGCTGGATTTAATCGATGAAGTGCAACAGCTTCGCAAACAGCTCAAACATTTTCATTAACCAATATTCTTAATTTAACGAACAACTAGATAAAATCTGATACTCGAGGGGGTCATCCACAACCTGAGCGAAGATAAACAAAGCACTGCTTTGTCTGAAGCGCAAGACGAACAGCTATGCTGTGAGTATGGCATCAAAAGTGAACCTTGCGGAGCTTTAGTCGCTCTTCATGTGGATGACGGTGCCTTTGCTCTTGCGAAGCTTTAAACGCTTCTCAGGTCGAAACCAAAGTAAGGCGAGCCTGAACGAACCAAAGCGATTAAAGCTTTGGTGAAGTGCAAGACGAAGTAGTTAATCCTGAGAACAGATGAGAACTCAGTATGACTCCACTAAAAATTACTTTTTAACAATGAAATATTTGAACGAAATCTGTTATTTCAGCTTGGTCATTTTCTCCACTTCTTTTAGCGTTTGCTTAATCGGTTCGTAGTCCAGAAACCATAGCAAATTCAGATTACGCTGCTTATGTTGCTGTGCTAACAAATCAATCACGCTCCGCTCACCGCGCCCAACCAGATGCTGACGATAGAAATAATATAGCAGCAACACAGTACTCATCAGCATCACGCCCAGCATGATCCAGAATCCGACAGGTGATTTCAACCCTGGAATAAACTCGAAGTTCATCCCATATACACCCGTTAATAAGGTTAATGGCGCAAAAATGGCTGTGATAATGGCTAATATGCGCATGTTTTCATTGGTTTGATTGGCAATCGCAGAAAAGTGCAAATCGATAGCCGACTGAATTGCATTACGCAAACGTAAGGTATGTTTCTGTACCCGTTCGACATGGCTCATCAGGTCATTCAAACGCACCAGCAAGATGTCTTGGGCCTTATGCTTATGCTCACCCACGACATGATGATAATTATCGACCAGTTCATCTCTAAACTCCTGCAAAGTTTCAATCTGCTCCTCACATAAATTTTCGATTTGCTGAAATGCCATGTCTTCATGGAATAACTGATGCCATTGCTTAAAACGACGATTCCCCTGTAACAACTGCTGCTGCCAATATTCAACCCGACGCGTTAACGGTGTGCGCAGATTCAGATAGCCATCAATCATGCTGTTCAGCAAGCGCAAGCAGAGGTCTGCGGGTGTCGCAGGTAATTTACGTGGTTTATTCTGTTCGGCAATCGGACGTCCCATAATGGTCTGTAGACGCTGTATATAGCTTTCGACGGCCTGATTTCCCTGCTCGCGTACACTCACCAGAACTTGTGGCGTCAGGATAAAACTCATTGGCGTGGTGGCGAGTCCAAAAACACTCTCATGGGATTCCAGAACATTTTCGCTTTCAAGAATCTGGTCATCTGGGCTAATTAACTTACGGAACACCAAGAGATCGTATTCTTCAACCGTATCAAAAGCACAAGGATGCTCAATATTGAGTAAATCGCGCATATGGAATTCATTCAAAACCAATCCCGTATGCCGACAAATATCGCTTTGCCACGTCTCGGTATGATTGACCAGATCCTGTCTTAAACTATCGACCCACAAAAATTCCAGCGCGTGTTCTGCTTGTTGTTCTGTACTAATAAAAATTGTATTTTCACTGTTATGGCGATAAAAATAATAAAGCTGCATAGGACAATATGAATTTGGATAGCTACTGAAATGCTGCCATGAAGCGTCGTAAAAAGCTATCGCTATTCAACCCACTATTTCCTGCACAATAAAAAAGCCTCACATGGAGGCTTTTTTAACAGATAAAAGATTATGCATCTTCTTTAACGATACCGTGCTTTAACGCCAGATCGAGTTGTTCTTTATCTAATGCCTTATCCCATTTCGCAACTACGATAGTCGCACATGCATTCCCGACAAGGTTGGTCAATGCACGACATTCAGACATGAAACGGTCAATACCTAAAATCAGCGCCATACCTGCAACTGGAATTGCGGGCACGACTGAAAGTGTAGCTGCCAAGGTAATAAAGCCTGCGCCAGTGATTCCTGCTGCACCTTTAGAGCTCAGCATTGCCACCAATAAAATGGTGATCTGTTGAGTCAGCGTCAATTCGATATTACATGCCTGCGCGATAAACAAGGCTGCCAAGGTCATGTAAATATTGGTACCATCCAGATTAAATGAATAGCCTGTCGGAATGACTAAGCCAACCACTGATTTTTCACAGCCCGCCTTTTCCATTTTCGCCATTAATGAAGGTAATGCTGCTTCAGATGAACTGGTACCGAGTACCAACCAGAGTTCATCTTTAATATAACGAATCAGATCAATAATCGAGAAGCCGTTATAACGTGCGACTGCACCCAGAATCACAATGACAAACAGTAAAGCCGTAATATAGAAGGTCGCAATCAGCAACATCAAATTACCAATCGAGCTAATCCCATACGCACCAATGGTAAAGGCCATTGCACCAAACGCACCAATCGGCGCGAACTTCATCAACATACCGACCAAGGTGAAAACGGGATTGGTCAATTGTTGAAGAAAGTCTGTGACTGGACGGCCTAAATCACCTGATTTTGCCAAAGCCAAACCAAATAATACGGCAACGAATAGAACCTGAAGAATTTGTCCCGATACGAATGGGCTGACCAACGTATCTGGAATAATATTCATTAAGAAGCCAGTAATCGAAGATTCATGCGCCTTAGCTGCATATTCATCGACTTTGGTGCTGTGCAAGGTACTTGGATCAATATTTAAGCCATGACCTGGCTCAATCACATTTCCGACAATCAGACCCACAATCAAAGCCAAGGTTGAAAAGGTCAGGAAGTAAATCATTGCCTTCCCGGTAACTCGTCCAACACTTCCAATATTTTTCATCCCTGCGATCCCTGTTACAACCGTCAGGAAAATCACAGGAGCAATGATCATTTTCACCATTTTAATGAATGCTTCGCCTAGTGGCTTCAAGCTTTCACCAAACTCAGGAAAGAAATGACCGAGTAGTATCCCCGCAACAATTGCGAAGATCACTTGTACATAGAGAATTTGATAGAACTTTGGTTTCTTGGGAGGTTGTTGGTCATCTTGACCTGCGGCTACATGATCGACAAGCATGTGCAATATTCCTTCATATTGAGATGAACAAATAGACTTCCGACTGTCTATCTAAAACCACATAAATACGGCAGGCACGGAAATTTGGGGAATTCTACGTTAGTTGTTGGGCTCAGATTTAAAGCATTAGACTAATGTCTAATATAAAGAAATTTTATGTTTACAGTTTCAACTTTTTATACTTATAACAATCATTAACTTAATAGAAAAAGCGCATTGTTTGTACAATGCGCTTTTTTTAGTCGAAAGACTGAGCTAGCTTATGCTTGCTCGATATCTTTCATTGTCAACTTGATACGACCACGGTTGTCGACATCAGCAACTTGTACTTTAACTTCCTGACCTTCTTTCAATACGTCAGTCACGTTCGCAATACGTTCGTTTGAAATTTGCGAAATATGAAGAAGACCATCAGTACCCGGCATGATGTTTACAAATGCACCGAATTCTACAATACGGATTACTTTACCGTCATAGATCTTACCTGGTTCAACCTCAGCAGTAAGTGCTTGAATTTTTGCAATCGCAGCACGAGCAGCAGCTTTAGTTTCACCAAATACGCGAACTGTACCATTATCTTCAATATCAATTGCAGCTTTAGTTTCTTCAGTAATGGCACGAATCGTTGCGCCGCCTTTACCAATCACATCACGGATCTTATCTGGATTGATGTTAATCACTTCAAATGTCGGTGCATTCGCACTGATTTCTGCACGTGCACGTGAAATCACTTTATTCATTTCATTGAGGATGTGCATACGACCAGCAAATGCTTGGTTTAATGCAACCTCCATGATTTCTTCAGTGATACCTTCGATCTTGATATCCATTTGAAGTGCAGTAATACCGTTTGCAGAACCTGCGACTTTAAAGTCCATATCACCTAAGTGATCTTCATCACCCAAGATGTCAGAAAGAACTGCGAAACGCTCCCCTTCTTTCACTAGGCCCATTGCGATACCCGCAACTGGTGCTTTAAGTGGAACACCTGCATCCATAAGTGATAATGAAGCACCACATACAGAAGCCATTGAAGATGAACCATTAGATTCCGTAATATCAGAAACGATACGAATTACGTACGGGAAGCGGTCAGCCGCTGGAAGAACAGCTTGAACACCACGACGTGCTAAACGGCCATGACCGATTTCACGACGCTTAGGACCAGATTCACGACCAGTTTCACCTACAGAGTATGCAGGGAAGTTATAGTGCAACATGAAGTTGTCAGTTTTCGTACCTGAAAGGGTATCAACCATCAACGCATCACGCGTGTTACCCAAAGTTGTTGTAACCAACGCCTGAGTTTCACCACGCGTGAATAACGCAGAACCGTGTGCACGGTCTAATACGCCAACTTGTACGTCGATACCACGAACAGTTTTGGTATCACGACCATCAATACGCGGCTTACCAGACAAGATGTTGTCACGTACAGTACGGTATTTAAGGTCTTCAAATAATTCATTTACTTCGTCAGCAATACCAGTCTCGTCATTTTCAGGAACGAACTGAGCAACCGCTTCTGCATAAAGTGCATCAAGTGCCGCATAACGGTCTTGTTTGATTGCAATGGTATATGCTTCAGAAATCTTCGCTTCGAAAGCTGCTTTTAATTGCTCAAGAAGCACTTCGTTTTTGCTTGGAGCAACCCAAGTTGATTCAACTGCGCCCGCAGCAGCAGCAAATTCTTTAATCGCTTGAATTGCGATTTGCATTTCGTCATGACCGAAAAGAACAGCACCAAGCATTTGGTCTTCTGAAAGCTCTTTTGCTTCAGATTCAACCATTAATACTGCAGATTCAGTACCAGCAACAACAAGATCAAGGTCAGATTGTGCAAGTTGTTCGAAGTTCGGGTTAAGAACGTATTCACCGTTAATTAAACCAACACGCGCACCACCGATTGGACCACGGAATGGTGTACCTGCAATTGACAATGCAGCAGATGTACCGAGCATTGCAGCAATATCGGCATCCATGGTTTTGTCAGAAGAAACAACAGTTGCTGTGACTTGAATCTCGTTGAAGTAACCTTCTGGGAACAACGGACGGATTGGACGGTCGATCAAACGTGAAATTAAAGTTTCAGCTTCAGAAGCACGACCTTCACGCTTACCGTAACCACCAGGGATACGACCAGCAGCATATTGTTTTTCTTGGTAGTTAACAGTCAACGGGAAAAAGTCTTGACCCGCTTTTGCTTTAGGCTGGGCAACAACTGCAACCAGAACAGTCACGCCACCCATGGTAACTAAAACTGTATTGGCTTGACGTGCAACACGACCCGTTTCTAAAACAACTTGATGTTGACCAAATTGAAATTCTTTACGAATGATATTAAACATTGACATGTATTATATTTTCCTAGTTTTATTCTAGTGAGACCCCTAAGGTTTGGCATTCAGACCACCACTAGCGTGTGGATAAATGACAAAGCTTAGAAGCCATCGCACTAGATCAAAAATTTTTAAATAAAAGTTAAACACAAAGAAGGAGCGAACAAGCGCCCCTTCTAAACTCACCTAACGGAAATTAGGTGAAACTCTCTTTTCAGCGATAAGGCATTGCAACATGCGAAATAGCGAAAACAAAGTAAAATCGAATTAACGACGTAAACCTAATGCGCCGATCAAAGCAACATAACGACCGTGATCTTTACCGTTTAAGTAGTCAAGTAATTTACGACGTTGGTTTACCATACGAATCAAACCACGACGGCTGTGATGGTCGTGTTTGTGTTCTTTAAAGTGACCTTGCAAATCATTGATTTGAGCAGACAATAAAGCAACTTGTACTTCAGGTGAACCAGTGTCGTTTTCAGCACGAGCAAATTTAGCGATGATCTCTGCGCGATCTGCGTTAGTTAAAGCCATTCGATTTCTCCGAGATGCTTAAAAAATAAAATGATATTGATCAGTTGAAAACAACTGACTGCCGTGCATCACTACAGCAAGGCGCTATTTTAAGTGATCTATCGCTATATTGCAAAATTGTTTTATGTTTGCCGGCATTTCGGCAGCTGACAGCATTGCACAAAATAGGCACACTACCCTTGCCCTGTTTAGATTCATGACAGAGGAAAAAAGAAAATGAAAAAATTGCGAGGGATGCGTGAAAATTTTATCAACCAATACTTGCTACGTTCCACATGACCTCAATCAGGTGATTCGCACCAAAGATGAAGTTTCGGCTGAATTGGGTGGCATGACAGAAAAGCAGATTCAAAAAATCTGGAGTAGTGTCGAAGCTCTCTATAAAACGGGGAATTATCCACTCATCACCTTATGTTTACGCCGACAGGGACAAATTCTGTTAAACCGCAGTATTGGTTATGCGCAAGGCAACTCGACGGAAGGCTTAGCACCTGATGCCAAGATTGCGACCCCAGATACACCTATCTGCCTGTTTTCTGCATCTAAAATGGTGACAGCCATGTTAGTGCATATGCTGGATGAGCGTGGCGACCTGAACTTACTTGATCCGATTAGCTATTACATTCCTGAATATGGCGTCAATGGCAAACGCCGTGCCACGATTTTTCATTTGCTTTCGCATCGTGGCGGCATTCCACGTATTGATAGCGAAGTAACGCCAGAGCTGCTATTTAATCAGGAAGAAATCTTAAAACTGCTTTATGCCGCGAAACCAGTTTCCCCTTCAGGTACACACCTTGCCTATCATGCCGTCACTGCAGGTTATATTCTGGGTGAAATCGTTCAACGCGTGACAGGACAAAGTGTTCGCGAATTCCTCGCGGAGCACATCGAAAAACCGATGGGCTTAGACTATTTTAACTATGGTTTAAAAGCTGAATATCGCGATGATGTAGCCTTGAACTATGCCACAGGGATTCATCCAAGCTTAGGCACAGATTTTTACCTCAACCATGTGTTAGGAGGTGGTCTGCAACTGGCGGTGGATGTCACCAATGATCATCGCTTTATGGATACGATTTGTCCTGCGGGTAACATTTATACCAGTGCTGAACAAGCGGGACGATTTTTTGAAATGCTGCTCAGTGGTGGTGAATATAAAGGCAAGCAAATCATGAGTGAAAAAACCGTATTCCGCTCAACCTTGCCGACCTCTGGCATTAGTCTGGATCGAACCCTATTAGCACCAATGCGCTATGCGCTGGGGCCAATGCTGGGTAGTAATCCTGTGGGCTTATTTGGTCCAATGACAGGTCAGGCGTTTGGTCATATCGGTTTCTCAAATATTTTGTGTTGGGCTGACCCTGAACGTGATATTAGTGTGTCCTTGCTTACCACAGGTAAATCAGTCGTAGGTACGCATCTACCTGCACTGGCAAAAACGTTGTACCAGATCTCCACAAATTGTCCAAAAATTCCGAAAAACCAGCGCCGTTCACTGTTTGCGACAGATCGCACTGAGGCGGATCTGGTTTAGCACTTAAATTAAGACAAAACATCAAAACAAAAAAAGCCCAAGTTTCAACTTGGGCCTTTGCGCTGAGGTTTTATTATTATCATTTTGCTTTATTTTTCTTGTTAACTCTTCTTCTCCTTTCACATTCATACCCTCTGAATGATCTTACACACATCATTGTCTTTATTATCTCGTTCTTGTGTGTGCTGTTTCTATACTGACTATTCTGTCAGAATCAATTGTGGAGAAAAATAGCATTTTTCTTATCTCTGTGTAAGATAAAACGTACAAGTCTGTATAACATTTAACTTAATAATAACAAAAAATTGTTCTACAACAGAATTCTCATTTCTTCTTTTTATCTGACTTGATTCAACACATACAAAGCGACAAAAACATGAATATTCACGTTTTGATTGGATTATAGAAATAGATTGATGGTGAAAAATTTGACGTGCTGAAACAGTAAAAATAAAAAAGCCCTGTAGTCTCTCCCAAAACTACAAGGCTTAGCGGCTGTAAGTTTCCTCTCTTATCACTTACTTCACTGTAAGTTCGCTGTCATCACGACGTTATTATTATATTTTTGCGATTTACCTAGCTTTCCGTGCTAGGCTCTTTGTGGGTACATAATCTCAAAAAGCTTTAATTTGCTCTAGCGACAATATCTCGAATCTTTGTAAGCTTTTACTTACAAAAGCTCATATTTTGTAGAAAAAGTTCACAATATAACCAAATTGATCTTTTGCACTAAACCACTGCGGCGTACTGTCCGTGTTGTGAGTGCCTGTTGTAGCGCATTTGGATCAGCCAAAATACTTACCACTTTTTTCGCCCGGGTGACCGCTGTATAGATCAGTTCCTGACTCAGCAATTTCTCCGCATTTGCATCCAGTACAATCGCGGTATGAGTAAATTCGGAACCTTGAGATTTATGGATCGTCAAGGCAAATGCAGTCTGCATATTTCGTGGTAAACGATGTGCTGCAATCCATTTGTTCAGGCTGGGAAAAAAGACTTCAAATTGCTGTGACTGGGTTCTATGTTTGAAGCAGATCCCGATATCCCCATTGGAAATACCGAGCTGGTAATCATTATAGGTCATCATCACTGGACGTCCGATATACCAGTCCCCTACGGCAATTTGTTTGAGTTGCTGGTTCAGCCATTGTTCAGCATGACGATTCAGCTGTTCAATCCCCAATTGTCCGTGGCGAATCGCGGTTAAAATACGATAGTCATCGAAGGCCTGAATCACCTGTGAAATATATTGCTCAGGTTCATCTGCCTTTAGATAAGTTTTTAATGCCTCGACATAGCCTTGAAAACCATACATTAATTTCTGCTGTGCCGTCGTAATATCAGTCTCATTCTGTTCTGGCAGATACTCAAGCTGAATCAGGTCAGGCATATCTTTAGATAAGGCCACTGCTTGTAAAGCTGTTGCTGGTACGATCTGACTTTCCAGATTTTCCAATACAGAAACAGCTTCTGCCTGATTGTGCTGATCCTGAATAAATCTTGCCAGTTGTCCAATCTTGGCCTCTCCAGAGAAACGACGACTGGTTTGCAGTTGCACCCGATTCTCCGCCAGTGCAGGAACTTGCTGTAAATCTGCCAAGACTGACCCAACATCAACCGAAGCCAACTGATTGGCATCTCCCAATAAAATAATGCGGCAAGCATCAGGCACCGCTTCAAATAAGGCAGTTGCCAGATTTAAATCTAGCATTGAGGCTTCATCAACGACAATCACGTCATAAGGTAAAGGTTGTTTCTGATTAAAACGAGGAATCTGCCGATTGCCCATACCCAATAAACGATGCAGAGTTTGTGTATTCTGATGGCGTAATTCATCGGTAATCAGTCCCGATGCCACCAGTTTTGGATCATTAAATGAGTTCTGTAATGCTTCCTGCATACGTTGTGCTGCTTTGCCTGTCGGGGCTGCCATCGCAATCCGAATATCAGGAATCATCTGATTCAGGGCAGCAATAATACGTGCCAACGTATAGGTTTTACCTGTACCCGGCCCGCCTGTAATAATACTCAGCCCTTGTTGCAACACCATTTTCAATGCTGCTTGCTGATGTTGATCACTCAGTAAATCGTGATAATCCTCAGCCTGAATGCTCTGAATCGTTTGTCGCTTTAATCGACAAATCTGATGAGCGAGGCGTTGCTCTAATTGCCAATATCGGTATAATGCCAAGCCCTGCTGATCATAGACGCACGGCGCCACCTGAGTGGTTGCAAGCTCACTAGAAACAGAAAGATCTCCGAGGGCTTCAAGCTGTAGTGGATTGACTTCAATACAACTATCGCCTTGCAAGCTGGCCTCAACCAGTTGCTGTAATACTTGTGCAGCGCCAACAGATTGCGATGATTGAGAAAATGTTGCTTGTGTGAGGTAGTTACTCCACATATTCAACCAAGTCATTTGCTCAGGCTGATTATCCACTAGCTTGTCCACAGAGTTATCCTCAAACTTACCCACACGCTTGTCCACAAGGTTATAAACATATTTATCCACATGATAAGTTTTTGTTTAGTTTAGCTTCATACATTTTATCTACACCATTTTTCCAGCTTTATCCTCAGAGAAATATCCAAGAATTGCATCCAAACGCAAGATAAATTCGTCCTCAGGTTTCCAGTACAGACAGCCTTGTTGCGCCTGTCCATTCATCCCACGTAAATATAAATAAGATGCCCCACCCAAATGCTGCTCTATGCTGTAGTTCTGCAATTTCACGCTCAGATAACGGTGCAACGCGACCAGATATAAAGCCGCTTGTAGCCAATAACTAGAGAGCGACATACTTTCTGCAATCTGATCATGCTGATAATCGGCTTGGTCCGTACCTAAATAATTACTTTTATAATCGGCGATATGGTAACGCTGACCATCGAAGTAAACTAAATCGATTGAACCATTCAGATAACGGGCAGACTTGGCCTCAAGCAGTTCAGGCATCTGGATCTCATATTCTTCAAACAGTTGCTGCACACGCTGCATTGCCAGCACCCGATCCGATAACGCCAGATAGAATGGACATTCCGATAGATATTGCCCCACAAGCAGTTGCTTTAATTGAAAGCCCTGATTCAGTGGCGTTACCAGTACATCCTGCAACCATGCCGCAATCCATTCATACAGTTGCTGTTCTGGTTGCTCCTGCTCTGGAAAGTGCTGTTGATATTGTTCGAGTAAATCGACCCATAAACTTTGATAGGTATTTTTAAAACGACGGCGAATTTCCTCAATCCACGTTTCTGGTCGCTGAAAATCAATCTGCTCAAAAATCTCATGCAGAAAGTTGCCCGCCAGCGTGCCTTTAGGAAAGTATTGCTTAATCCATGCGATCGGTTGAGAGGTTGCTAAACTCTGATGACTGGCAAGATTAAGTTCATCTTCGGCCTGTTCAAAATCGGGGTCGATATTCGCCAGTCGGTCAACGCGATTGGCCTTGTGCTTGAGATGCTGCGCCAGATAACTGAAACTGGTCTTGCCACGTGCATAAAAGCGTTGCTCAGGCAAAGGCTGGGCAGCAAGCAGGAGCTTTTGTTTGTCCTGCTGATGATAGGCGGCATACGGTCGTTCAAGTACCAAAGCTTCATCTGCACAACAACGATGCTGAAACGGCTCACCCTGATTTTTCCAGAAGGCCAGACCAGAAAACTTATTTTTATCCCCTTTTTCAGGTTCAAATACCGCATAAACCCGATGGCTGGCACGCGTCAGTGCCACATACCATAAACGGTTTTGCTCAGCTAAGGCGCGTTGCTGATGTTGATCTAACTCAGCCTGCTGTAGAAAGTTTTTATCTGCGACAGCAACCACCCGTTGCGTACGGATCTGCCCTGTTTCTGGATGCTGAATCTCGGCAGTCGAAAAATTTAAACTCTTCTGCATTTCAACAAAGGCTTTGTTGGCACCAAGCAGAAACACGATTTTATATTCCAGCCCTTTGGACTGATGAATCGTCATCAACTGTACGCCAGCTTCACTGGACAGCTTATGTTCTAGCTCCCATTCACGGTCACTAGGCGAATGCAGTTGTTTGAGATACCAGTGATACAGATTTTGTATGCCTTGTACATGTTCGCTGTGCTGACTCAGAATGTCGGTGAGATGACGTAAATTGACCACCGCACGCTCATTATCCTTACTCTGCGTTGCCACCAGTTGCTGCCAGATGCCAAACTGGTTTAAACAACGTTGCCACGCCGCCAGAAAACCTTGATTGAGCCACATCTCCCGTATTTCATCCAGTTGCTGGATATAAGCACTTAAGCCTTCTGGACTTTGCTCAAGCGCCAACAAACGGGTTAAATCAAAGCCAAATAAACGGCTCAGTAAGGCACGCTTTAATTTGGCCTCATCATAAGGATTGAGAATGGCGGTTAACAATGCCCCAATATCCTGTGCAATCGCTGAATCAAAGACACTGCGTTTGGAAGGACGGTTGACCCGAATCCCCAAACGTTCCAATACGTATTGCACTTCATCGAGTTGGCGATGGCTACGGGAGAGTACTGCAATATCATCTTCGCAAATGGCTTTAGGGGCTTCACCCTCCAAATACAATTGTGTTGCATGCGCCTGATTTAACAGCGTCTGTATTTTCCAAGCCACTTGGGTCGCTTGTTCATTACCATCCTGTAGCTGCAACCAGCGTAATGGTGCGGGATTGATCTGGTTATTTTCAATCAAGGCAGGATGTGGACGCGATCCCGCCTGAATCGGGTCATACAATACCTGCTCACCAAAATCGGTCTGTCGCTGGAACAGGACATCTACCACCTCGACCAGTTCTTTCACTGAACGATGGTTATGAATCAGCTTATAGACACGCCCCTGCTTGGACATAATATCCTGATGGGCATTCAGGAACGTCAGCATATCGCCGCCACGGAAACCATAAATGGCCTGCTTACGATCCCCGACCATGATCATGCAGCCCTTTTTATAGCGCTGTGGATGTCGCCAAATACTGGCCAACATATCATCCTGATCTTGGTTGGTGTCCTGAAATTCATCCACCAGAATCAGCGGATAACGTGCCTGTACAAATACGGCAAAACGTTGTCCCTGCTCGCCTTTTAATGCTTCAGACAAGGTTTTAATTTGCTGGGAAAATGTGGTTTCGCCCTTTTGCTGCAATACTTGTGGCAGCCTTTTTTTGACCTCAATACACAGATAGGCCTTTAGATAAACCTGTAATTGTTCAAATTGTTGCTGTGTTTGTTGTAATGCCTGACCAAGCGTCTGTAACTGCAATATTGCAGGATGCTGATAAAATCCATCACTAATGTCTGCAGGACATTTCTTAAAAATTTTCTGATTATCGAGCTTGTCTAAAAATTTAAATAAGGCATCGCGATCTGCCTCAAAATAAGCATCAAAAACCTGTATCGATGTAGGTTGCTTTAAAGCGTTTAATAGCGCAGGACAATGCACTGTAAACAGCTTATTAAAAGCATGGTTGCGGAAAGACGTACCATTAATATGGGAATAATGCGCGCCATCCAGATGAAAATATTCAGCCAGCTCAGCCAATTCAATCTGTTCAGCTTGCTGCTGCCATTGCTGTAATTGCGCCAGTTCAATCTCAGGCATGGCTGGTAATTTAAATTGAGCCGAACTAAAGTTGAGAGAACTCTCGACCATCGAGACAAAATGGTCGACACTCTTGAGACCGCCGACGCTATAAAGTGCATCAATCACTTGTTGTGGTTGAGCCTGAATCCATTCACGCAATACATCATGAATCAATTGACGAGTATAGCTTTTTGCATCATCGGTAATCTGTGCCGCTTCGATCTTGCCACTTTCAAAAGCAAACTCTCTGAGCAACTTCTGGCTAAAGCTGTCCAGTGTTCCGACAAATAATTCATCTAACTGATCAATCACCAGTTTCAAGCGTTCACAGGCGTAGGCAATACGAGGTGCACAAGTCTGTAAAACCTGCTGTTTGAGCGGATCCGACTCTTGTACAGCCAATGCCTGAATATCCTGTTCCAGCACTGTACGTAACGGTTCCAGATATTGCTGCATCTCCACCAGACGTAAACGGATACGGCTTTTTAACTCGGCAGCGGCGGCACGGGTAAAGGTGGTTGCAATGACCTGATTGGGCAGATATTTCTCCAAGAAAATACGCACCATCAAGCTGGACAGCGTATAAGTCTTGCCTGTCCCCGCTGAGGCTTCAATCAGATGTAGACCTTCGAATTGAATATCTCGAATCGGTTGAAAAGACGTATTTTCTATAGATGACATAAGCCCCATACTCTGAAACTAAAACGATGCGCGAAGGCATGGCAATCATTTTTAATCATAACTGATTGTATTCGAACTTTCACAGCCGTTGTGCTGAGTCCACATCTCTCCGAATAGATGTTATACATCTATATTTCATCGTATTTCAGGATCTATCGCGATGAATATAGGCGATACGGAATATGCAATAAATAAATTCGAAGGAAAATAAATCTATGAAAAATATTATCTTTCTATCTGTCATTATTGGGGCAACTTTAGTTAGTGGATGTAGCAAGTCAAATAATAGCTCGACAGCCCCGAATCATAGCGCCACAGCAGATACAACAGAAGATGACATTTCGGGTCATAATGACACAAATCACTCATCCAATACTTTTGCTATTCAAAACATCCCAATCTCAACCCATCAGTTTGGAGAATTTCCCTTTTTTAATCTTCCAGCAGGGTTGATCACCACTAACCCACCGATTCAACGTAAATATGACATCGTCTACTTTCCTATTAACGGAGTGATGACGCCCATCGAAGGCCGTGTATGGAAATCTCATATTTCTCTAGAGAAACCAGAAAATGGGGACTGGTCTCTGCCTTACTTCTTAAAAAGTTACGATGATGCAATCACTGCGGTCGGTGGGAAAAAGATATTTGACGGAAAAATCACAGATCAGGAATATAAACGCTATCACGATCAGGCACCCTATTTAGGTGAAGATGGCTCGATTGGCTACGCGGATCAGGACATTAAAGTCTATATTATTCGCAGGCCAGATGGCGATGACATCTACCTTCAACTAACTGGTGATACCGCTTCTGGTCGCGTCAACATTTTACAAGAAAAGCCATTTAAACAGACCATCACATTACTCCAGTCAGAGGAGATTCAGCAACAACTGGAAGACACAGGTAAAGCCATTCTATATATCAATTTCGACAGCAATAAAGCGACCTTAAAACCTGAAGGTATGGTCAGTATTCAAGAGATCAAGGAAGTACTCGATAAAGATCCTCAACTTAAGCTTGAAATACAGGGCTATACAGATGATATAGGCAGCGCTGAGCATAACCAGATGTTGAGTCAGGCACGTGCAGAAGCCGTCAAGAATGAGCTTGTTAGAGCCAACATTTCCTCTAATCGGCTTCAGGCAACAGGCTTTGGGCAGACTAAGCCGATTGCAGATAATCAGACCGAGCAAGGAAAAGCGAAGAATAGACGAGTCGAGCTGGTCAAACTCAATGCTGACTAACAGTCCCCATACTCCAACGCTTGTTGATATAGGACAATCAAGATATTCCTGCACTCAACAAGCGGGTGTTGCCGATGTGCTATTCCACACGTAAAAATTCAAAAATAGGTTGGTACAAGCGATAGGAATAGTGATCACAAGCATATTGCAATAATGCTGCTGCATCCTGTTCTTGCAAAATAAACTGCCAGTCCCGATGTAACTTACAGGCTTCATTCTGGGTCATATCAAAGCCAGAGAAATCGCCTGTATCATTCCAGTCTTTCAGCACCTGCTTTTGACTGTCTTCAACTAATACCTGCTTTGAATCCAGCTCAAACCATTCGTATTGCTTAACTTTTTCCAGTGGCTTTAACATCAATGCCGCAGGTAAAACCACAGGCTGTTGTTGTGCAGTTTGCCAAAGTTCCAGCCACGCATGTAAATAAGTCTGTGCTTGCTGGGAACTCAAACCTTCACAAATCACGGTCTGATCGCTAAATACCACGATACGGCGTTTTTCAGTTGCCGTCTCATGATTCAATACCGTGAGCCACAACAGATATTCCAGCCAGACCTTGGCAAAACGTTTGGCACGTGCGCTTGAAGCATCCAGACTAATCCAGTCCTGCCCGATGTGTTTCGGGGTCATACAACCGATCTGTAAATGTTTCGACACCCGCCAAACACGCTGTGTGGTTTCTGTCGGCGCTGGGGCATATTGCTGCAAACGTTCCAGTAAACGCTGTTGCTCTAAGCGGCTTTGCTGCCAAGCACTTTGCTGGACTTTGCCTACAGGCAACTGATCTTGTAATAACTGAGGTGAAGTCTTGTCATCATGCTGCTGTAAAAAATGACGAATGGCATATTTACCCAAACCATCTAGCAATAAAGGCTCAGTTTGATCAACGAGTTCTGTTGCACTCAGGTTTTCTACACCCAAAGTTTTTAAGTACAAACGGGCTGGAAAAGTAACATCCTGAATCCATTGCTGA
Organism: Acinetobacter sp. NRRL B-65365; assembly: GCF_001605865.1. Classification (NCBI taxonomy): domain Bacteria; kingdom Pseudomonadati; phylum Pseudomonadota; class Gammaproteobacteria; order Moraxellales; family Moraxellaceae; genus Acinetobacter; species Acinetobacter sp. NRRL B-65365. The sequence continues at coordinate 134,368 of NZ_LRPD01000067.1, forward strand.
CCATCCAGAATCAGCATTTCATTATTTTCAACAGGATAAACGGTATTGACCCAAGCCGCTCGTTCGCCTTTTTCCTGCTGGATTTGCGAAGCAACTTTAAACCATTGATCTTTAAAACGAATATGGCCTTGTTCTGCCATAAAGCCTAATGGATCAAAGGGTTGTAAGCGATGAATATAGAAAAGTGGATACAACTGTGTCGGGAGTTGCAAGGCTGCAAATTCTTTAGAAAAATCCTCTATATCTCCAGAGTCACCCTTTTTGAAAGATGGGCTGAGAGCAATTTCCCCCAATGAAGTCTCTTCCTCTGAAAGAGATTTAGAGAGGGGTGGCTTTATAATCAGTGCCAAGTGATCACGGAAATTTTGTAACACACTGGATGGCTCTCGTACTTCACCATCATTCACATCAAAACCATTATAGAACAACCATAATTGTTCCTGCGCCAACAAGACCGCATCTAAAAAAGCGCCCTGATCATCTTCCAGACGAGAACGATCCCCCAATTGCTGACGTAACGCATCCATCAAATCAAAAGGAATATGACTATCACGATTTGGAAATTTTCCTGTATCCAGATTCAACATCACAATCAGTCGATAAGGAATTGGCCGAATCTGACCAATCTGGCTAAAGGTAATTTGCCCTGTGGGTTCAACCTGCGCTGACTGGCTTTCCAGCGTCCGTTGAATTTCTTCAATGATATAAGGCAGAGGCAAAGAAATCTGGCGTAACTGGCTTTCCATATCTTCATAATAACTTGCCAGCGTCAGCATCCGCTCCTGCTTCTGAATAATCTCACGCACAGCTTTTAAGGCCACAATATCGGCCTGTTCAAACTCTTGAACATCTGCTTTCAGGCGTTTTAGCCATGTCTCTACTGGTAAGCGCTGGCCTTGCTCATGCGCCACCAGCCAGTGACGTCGCACCGACAAATCCTGATATATCTGGATCAGAATACCAATCAGTTCAAAATCACTTGGCTGTACCGCTGCATAACTTAAAGTTTGCTGCACCATTACATGCGCAGGCACGGCAATGCCTAAAGCCAAACGATCTAAAGCAAACTTAAAGCTATAACGGTAATCTTGATCATCGGCACTTAAACTGTGCTTGAGATGCTCCTCATCCAGACCGCGTTTAAAACCCGCTTCATTGAGCAAGGTCAGGATGCGTTGTGCCTGACTATAATCCAGTCCATAACGCTGTTGGGTTGCTGATAGATTCAACCAGTCAGCAAAATCATCTTGCGTCATTCGAGTTTGCGTCAGTTGCAAACGGCCCAGCACTGCCCGCCAAGCATTCAGTGCATCGAGCTGGGCCACACCTGCAATTTTAACGGGTAGGAACACATCATGATCATTGGGTACTGAAGGGAAAACACTACGAATCAGCGGCTCAAGCTCTGCCAGATTCGGGGTCAGAATCAGAATATCGTTGGGACGACGTGGTGATGAATCTGACTGGGAAAGCCAATGTAAGAGCTGTTCTTTTAACACCTCCAGCTGTCTGAGGCTCGAATGACAGACATGGAACTGAACCGATTTATCCTCGGCTGCCAGTTCATATTGCTCGGGTAATGGCTCTGCCAGATAGAAAATATCCGACTGGATTTTGCCCAGTAAGGTCTCGGGAAAATAATCTTCAAATGCATCAACCCATTTCCCCTCCTCGCCCGTTGCAAGTTGTGATAACAAGGAAAAGTGATCACGCGCCTGCTTGCCTAAACGGGTGAGTAAAGGATGACGAGATTCACGATTTAGGGCATTAAAACCTAAACTGAAACGCTCAAAAAAAGCAGTAATTTCTGCATCGGTTGCCTTGGGATGCTTGGCAATAAAACGTTCTTTCACGCCTAAGTCATAACGTTGCTTCCACAAGGGATCGACACTATCTGCCCAATACTCTTGTGAAGGGTTATAGTGCAAAATCACCACATCAAGATATTGACCTAAACGGCGTAAAAACTGCAGCTGGCTGGGTGGCAAATCAAGCACCGTAAAAACGATCACCTGATTCGGTAATTGTGCTAAAGCTTTTGCCCGTGTCTGCTCATTGTCTAAAGTCTTCCAGAAATCAGCATCAATTCCCTGCATTTCAATAAAGTCATCATGGAAATAGTTTTGCCATAACCAGCGTTGCCACGCTTCCAGTTGCTCGGTCTGGTTTAAGCTAAAGGCTGAGGTCTGCTGATCCGTCTTGGCGATCAGCTGTTCAATATTCAGTGCTTTATTCTGTCCCCAAGTCGAGAGCCAGTTCGTTGTGCAACTGCATTCACTGCGACAGCCTTTTTGACAATGACCGCGATAAATCATGTAGTTATTAAAGAGTTGCGACACCTGCTCCGCCACCCAATACAACATGCTCTGCTTTTTTAACTGTTTTTCTGTGCCCTGCGGTAATTGGGCCGCACTGTCATAAATGCGCTGCACAATTGAATATAAAGGATGATCTGTAGCAAGATCGAGCTGATCAGCACGGATAAAGGGCTGCAAGGCTTGGTGAATACGCCATTTTAAAATTAATCGTGGAATATTGGCCTTTCGCACCTGCTCCTTATTTTCAAGCACCTGCTGATAGGCATACCACTGAAAACCACGAATACGCTGATGGAATTGATAATTGGCGGTCATGCCTTGCTGTTCAGCAATCTTCTGTGTTAACCATTGTTCTTGTGCAGGACTCGGGACAATAAAATGCTGGGTTTTAAACACCTGAAAAGGTGAATCACTGGGCTGGGTAATTGATGCCATCACGCCTTGTAATAACACTTCAAGACGTTGACTTTGAATAACATGAATACCCATGTATTAATATAACCTCATCAAAAAATGATCATTTTGTTGCACGAAAACGTCCATAATAGTCACTATACAACATTCAACTTCATATCATGAAGTCACGTTAAATACACAATCCAACAAAAAAATTGTTTTGAAATTCACCATTCAATACGATTGAATGTACTATCAAGGGATAGACTTTAGGTATAACTTTATGAAAATTGAAAAAATTCCTGATTCCATTGACCCAAGTTTAAACTTGGAACAAATCCGTGACGAATGTTTAGAACTCACTAAAAAACGTGCATATTGGTCCGCAGGTGCAGCAATTGTACCGATTCCATTCTTTGATGTGGTGGTTGATTTGGGCATGCTGACCCAGATTATTCCCGATATTAATGCCCGCTTTGGTTTGGCACCTGAACATATCAGTGTTTACGACCCTGAAACTAAAAAAGTTCACTGGGACGAACTACGTAAACGCGGATTTGAGTTTTCAGGTTTTGTGGTGGCGCGTACCGCGATGAAAAAGTCGTTTAATGGCTTTTTCACCAAGATTGCCACCAAACAGGTGACTAAATTTATTCCTTTAGGCGGACAACTTGTGGCAGCCAGTCTCGGCTATTTCATGATGCGTAAAATCACTGAAGCGCATGTACAGGATTGCTATAATCTGGCAAAACGGATTCAGCAAAAAAGCCGTAATACCATTGTTGCTTAAATCAAAAACGAGCAGGTATCGATTTAAATACCTGCTTTTTATTGGTTTGGTCAGGTGAAATGAAAAACTGAAAATTGCCCTTATTACTCGACCAAATTCATGTGTTATTCACTTCACACCTCAGGACTCCTGTTTACATCACACCAACACACCCATAAAAAAACACCACAATTACGTTAATATTCACTTAATTTTTTAAGCTTTCATAAAGATTGTATTTTTAATCTCCACATCTCGATGATAATTAGATGATGGAGCGTCGTTGTGCAAACTAGCCAATCACCTTCTCGTGTCCGTGCGATTTTTAACGTGACCAGCGGGAACTTCCTTGAACAATACGACTTCTTCCTTTTCGGTCTCTATGCACAGGCGATAGGCGAGACTTTCTTCCATTCCGATAGCAGTTATGCTGCACTGATGAAAACCTTTTTGGTGTTTGCTGTCAGTTTTCTGATGCGCCCGATTGGTGCGCTGGTACTTGGCCCTTATGTTGACCGGATCGGCCGCCGTAAAGGTCTAATGGTGACTTTGAGCATTATGGCTTTTGGTTCTTTAATCATTGCATTTACGCCAAGCTATGCCAGTATCGGCTTTGCAGCCACAGTCCTTATTTTCGCGGGTCGGCTTGCGCAAGGTTTCTCTGCTGGCGTTGAACTTGGCGGGGTCTCGGTTTATTTGGCAGAAATTGCCGAGCCACATAACCGTGGTTTTATCACCAGTTGGCAATCAGCGAGTCAGCAAGTCGCGGTGATCTTCGCTGCTGTGTTGGGCTATCTCGTCAGTGTCGTTTTCACTAAAGCTCAGGTTGATGCATGGGCATGGCGTATTCCCTTTTTTGTCGGCTGTGCCATCATTCCATTTATTTTCTGGCTACGGAAGTCACTGGCTGAAACAGAAGCTTTTGCCTCGCGTAAAGAACATCCAAGCACTCGACAAATTCTAAGCACTTTGGCGGCCAACTGGAAAATTGTGCTGGCAGGTGTGTGTATGGTCGCGACGACAACAACGATGTTCTACTTTATTACTGTCTATACACCGACTTACGGTAAAGAAGTACTCCATTTAACCCGCACCGAAAGTTTAATCGCCACGATTATGGTTGGGCTAAGTAACTTTATTTTATTACCGATTGGCGGACATCTTTCTGACAAATTTGGTCGAAAACCACTGTTAATCACCACAACCTTGTTGATCTTTATCAGTGCTTATCCACTACTGACTTGGTTGACCCATACCATTAGCCTGTCGCATATGTTGATGGTGCTGTTGTGGTTCTCTTTGCTGTATAGCTTCTACAACGGTGCGCTGGTGGTTTCACTAGCGGAAATGATGCCGAGTTCAGTCCGCATTGCTGGTTTCTCCGTGGCTTATAGCTTTGCCACCTCGATTTTTGGTGGACTCACACCGATGATTGCAACCTATCTGGTACAGACCTCAGGCAATAAGAGCATGCCTGCTTTCTGGCTGATGTTCGCCGCAATCACCAGTTTAATCGCGACACTGATCGTATTCCGTCAGCATCGCAGCTATAGCGCACAATTGGCGAGTAACAATTAATTTAATTGAAGTTAGCTGTAAGGCGGATTAATCCGCCTTCAGTTGTTGCAAGATTGCTTTTAAAACCTGGATCCGTGCTGAATATTTATCATCCGTCGCAATTACATACCACGGTGCATAATCGGTATCGGTTCGTTCAAACATATCCGCTGCTGCTTTGAGATAATCATCCCATTTATCCCGATTACGCCAATCTTCTTCAGTAATCTTAAAGCGTTTATGTGGCGTTTGTTCCCGTGCTTTAAAGCGTAAGGCTTGTTCATCCTTGCTAATCGCTAGCCAGATTTTCACAATTACCGTTTGGCTATCCACCAAGTTTTCTTCAAAACGGTTAATTTCGCTATAGGCCCGCTGCCATTCGACCGTCGAGGCAAAACCTTCAATCCGTTCAACCAACACACGGCCATACCAAGTGCGGTCAAAAATCGCAATCTTGCCACTATCATTCAGCTTGCTCCAGAAACGCCATAAATATGGACGGCGTAACTCATAACGCTCAGGTGCGGCAATGGTGTGAATCTCATATTCTCTTGGATCAAGTTTTTTCACGATGCGCTTGATCGCTCCACCTTTACCAGCTGCGTCCATCCCTTCAAAAGCAATTACCACTTTACGTTCATCATAGCGCAACTTATCCGCCACTTTTTTGGTGAGCTTACTCAGTTCTTCCTTATAATCTTCTTTTTCCAGATTGGCTTGCTCTGGTTCCAATAGGCGCTGTGGGATTTTTGCCTGTTGCCACTTCTGGGTCACTTTAGTCTGGTGTTCTGGCAACTCTTGCAAGGTTTGCAAAAGATATTGTGCGAAACATTGATCACGCAACTTTTCATCTTCGCCATCAATAATAAACCAGTCATCGGTAAAGCGTTGGCTCAAGCCCTCCAAGGTATCGTATTGTTTTTTATTCCGCCAATCCAGACCGTGTAATTTATGCCAGCGTTGTTCCGAAGCATCGATTTGGTCTAAGCGCTTTTGTAGCGATTTCCACGATAAATCAAACCAGACTTTGACAATATGTACATGATTATTTTGCAAATCATGTTCAAAAGCCCGCATTTGTTCAATATAGGCATCAAACAGATTTTCATCCAGTGGCTTGGACACATGCATCGCGGTGGTAAGCAAATCGCTATACCAGTTACCAAACATCACCACGATTTGCCCTTCAGCAGGAATAAAACGGGTGTAAGACTGCCAAAAAGGCTGGTTATTTGTTAAAAATTGCGGTGCATCAGCCTTTACCCGTAAATAACGTGGATCTAGCCATTCACGTAACTGTTTCACGGCCTCACCTTTACCGGCCAGCTCAATACCACTCACCAGAACCAGAACACTTTTTGCATTTTTCTTATCACGGCTTTCTTTTAATGCATATTGCGCCTCAATCAGCTCTAAAGAGAGTTCATCTTCGTCACGTAATTCAAATGTGGGTTGTTGTTTACTCATGTGCTGCTCTAACTGGCTCATTATTAAAATTAAAATTGCTATGGTTCAAACTATAAATGTTCACGGAAAACCCCGTGTACAGTTTATGTTGACTGTACCGACACGGCTATAGTGACTAATTATTAAGCATTTAAAGTTTATGCTGTCATGGTTCTCCGCTATGATGATGCCTATGATTTTATCGTTTTATTTTCTTTGAGTTCGAACATGTCAAAACTCGCTGCATTTGATCAACTTTTATTACAATATCAATCTTTGAATTACCACCAGAATCCAGCGATTGCGCAGAGATTGCATGAAGTACAGGCATGGATGAAAGCACGTATTGCCGAGACGCATGCCGAGTTTTTTGCCGAACCCAAGAACCAGCTTATGGCAGCGTACTTTTTAAATCGCTTATATGGTGGGCCAGACTTTGATGCAATGGCGCAACAAATCGAACGTCTGCTCAAATATGCCCATAAAGCCGAAAGCCTTCTCCCGGAAAATGCGATTAAAACAGGCACTAAATCAGTGAGTTTAGCGGTACTTGCAACACGACTCGATGAGCAAGTTGCCCAGCAGCTGTTAGAAGATTATCCCCTCGAAACACCTTTAACGGATGAGATCATGCGCCAGACCTTGATCAAACTCGATCAGGGTGAAGCGCGTTATGAACAACTCCAGTTGCTGGATGAATTAGGCCTGACGCTTGATAAATATATGCGTTCAACCATGATGTATGCTGCCTTTAAAATGTGCAAAGGCATCGCACATAAATACCAGTTTGATGGCATGTATGAGTTTATTCAGGAAGGTTTCGCTGCGATGAAACCCATGAAATCTGCGGCAACCTTTATCAAAACCTTCAGTGAAAAAGAGCGTGAAATTATTGATAAAGTTCATGCAGGACACCCAAATCCATTCCGTGGCTAGGATAAGTCTGCTTCTATTTCAGCCACGCATATGATGGCTGAAATAGAAAAATGAGTCTTTTCAAATCTTAAGAAAAATTAAAACCCTTTTGAGAAAGTGACTTTCTGTATATTATTCATATCAATTACATGCGAAACCCTGTAAAAAGATACAAAATCTGTCATCATGCTTGCTGATTCGTGCCGCTAGAGCGAAAGTTTAGGAGAAAACAATGTCTAACGAAAACCAACAGCCTACCCCAGAAGTTGAGCAAAACCCAAGTTCAGACAAAGTCAGCCCTTTCTTAAACACGCCACTTCCACAAGGCACACCACAAGGTCAGCAACAGTCTCTACAACAAGATGCAGCGCCGACCTCAACAGCTTCTATTCCAAAATATAATTTGCCGCGCGGTGCCAATACAGGCAACGTTGGTGCAACCACACACTTCGGTTATCAAACCGTGAGTAGTGATGATAAGGCACAAAAAGTTGCCGAAGTGTTCCATTCCGTTGCCAGCAAATACGACATCATGAATGACTTGATGTCATTTGGTATTCACCGTCTATGGAAACGCTTTGCGATTAATATGTCAGGCGTTCGTCGTGGTCAGCACGTACTGGATATCGCAGGTGGTACCGGCGATTTAGCTAAAGTATTCAGCCGTGAAGTTGGACCGCAGGGTCATGTTGTTTTATCAGACATCAACGAATCAATGTTAAATGTTGGCCGTGATCGTCTGATTGATGCAGGCTGCACTAACGTTGATTTCGTACTTGCCAATGCTGAAACTTTAGAGCCATTTGCAGACAACAGTTTTGATTTAGTTACCATTAGTTTTGGTCTGCGTAACGTGACTGATAAAGATGCTGCGTTACAAGCCATGTATCGCGTGCTTAAGCCAGGCGGCCGCCTATTGATTCTTGAGTTTTCTAAGCCAGTGTTTGAGCCATTCTCAAAGCTGTATGACCTTTATTCATTCACAGCATTGCCGATCATGGGCAAACTGGTTGCCAATGACTCAGAAAGCTATAAATATCTGGCTGAATCGATTCGTATGCACCCAGACCAGCGTACCCTGAAAGGAATGATGGAAAATGCAGGTTTCCAAAGCTGTGACTATCACAACTTAACAGGTGGTATTGTTGCGGTTCATCGTGGATTCAAACTTTAAGGTTTAAGATATGTGGTCGATTTTAGCACTCGGTGCAGTCGAACGTATCATTCATCATGTGATTGATCTGGATGCGATTACGCGCATTCAGATCAATCAGTTACAAGGTCAATTATTACGTGTTGTGATCGATAGCCCACAACTCTCGGTTGATGTGTTTTTTGATGAGAATAGAGTTCGTCTCGAACCGACCGTGACGGGACAAAGTCAAAGCCCTTCTATTTTTGAACAGCGCCCTTTTGATCCTCAGCATAAACTTACGGATGCAACAGCAACCTTACATGTTGAAAATACGGTTGAGTTGGTTAAATTATTGCTCAGCGACATGGATCAGATTGGCAATATTCCATTGCAAGGTGATTATCACTTATTGCAGGATATTCAAAAAATCATGCAGCAAGCAGAGCCAGATCTCGCAGCGCATTTATCCCCGTGGATCGGTCCACAACTGGCACATGAGTTGGGTAAAGTGCAACTTGCACCGAAACAGTTAAAACGCTCACTACAAAGCCATTTATTTTTTGTTGAAGATGCCTTAAAAGAAGATAGCGGTTTATTTGCCCCACGTTGGCAAATGGATGATCTCAATCGAGAGACCCGCCAACTCAATCAGGAAATTGATCGTCTGGAAGCCAAGCTTCAACAGCTCAATGCTCAATTCAATCCACAAAAGCAACCCACATAAGACTAGGTAAGACTTTATATGATTCCGCATGTTACACGGTTACACGAACTCTGGCGTATCGCAGCACACTATCGCCTTGATACCCTGTTCCCTGCGGAAGAATTACCAGTTAAAGCACGTCATGCATTAAATATCATTAAAATGCATCCCGCGGCTTGGTCAAGTCGTGAAAAGAAGAATCCGCTTAAACTAAAAGAAGCGCTTGAAGAAATGGGGCCGCTGGCGATTAAGCTGGGACAACTGTTGTCTACACGCCGCGACCTGATTCCACCAGAAGTATTATCGCAACTGGTGTTATTGCAAGATCAAGTCAAGCCCTATGACACCCAACTGGCAAAACAACGGATTCAGGAATCACTTAAAGCAGATGTGACCACCCTGTTCTCCCGCTTTGATGAACAACCGCTTGCTGCCGCTTCGATTGCACAAGTGCATACAGCAGCTTTGCATGATGGTCGCGAAGTCGTAGTCAAGGTCACTCGTCCTGATATTCGCAGTCAAATCTTACAAGACTTTGAAATTCTGGCTTGGTTAGGTGACTGGCTGGAAAACCGTTTGGAAGCAGCCCGTGCCTTGCATCTGACAGAGATTATTCAAGATTATCGTCAGATTATTTTAAATGAGCTTGACCTGAGTCTGGAAGCCGATAATACCCGTCGTATGCGTCACTACTTTACGGGTTCAAGCATGATGTACGTGCCTGAAGTCTATATGGACAGTAAAGATGTAATGGTAGCGGAACGTATTACTGGCGTGCCGATCTCTGACATCGCGACCTTTGACCGTTTAGGCATGGATCGTGCGGATCTGGCAGAAAAAGGCCTGACCATTTTCTTCACCCAAGTATTCCGAGATAATTTTTTCCATGCAGATATGCATCCGGGAAATGTCTTTGTCGAGACCATTAACCCAAGCAATCCACGCTTTATTGCGCTGGACTGTGCCATCATGGGTGAACTGTCCAAACATGACCAGATGACGGTTGCACGTATGTTGCTTGCCGTAATGAACAGCAACTTTATGCAATTGATTCAAATCGTGCATCAGGCAGGCTGGATTCCACCGGGTACGGATCAGGATGCATTATCGCGTGAAATGCGCCGTACTGTTGGGCCAATGGTTTCAAAGCCGATGGATCAACTGGATTTTGCAGGTATCCTGATTCAGGTCATGGATATTGCCCGTCGTTTCCATCTGGAAATTCCACCACAACTCATGCTACTGCTCAAGACACTGGTGCATGTGGAAGGTTTGGGTACTGATCTTTATCCGCAACTGGATATCTGGAAACTAGCAAAACCGATTCTGACCGAATGGGTGAAAGCCAATATGAACCCCGTCAAGAATGTCAAAGAACTGGGCCAGCAAATCCCAGATCTATTACTTGGCGCGCAAGACATTCCAAGCCTGTTGATCGATAGTCTGAATGGATTAAAAAACCAGTCTGCATGGCATGACAAGCAACTTCGTGAAATCCAGCACATGCGTTTGCAAATGCAGCAACAGCAACGTCGCAGCTGGATGTTTGGCAGCACCATGCTGATTTTGCTGACCATTGCCATTATTACACCATGGTTTATTTCCATTGTCCTGATTGTGCTGAGTAGCCTGTTGGCGCTTTGGCGTATTGCGAAATAAATTCTGCTTTAAATCAAACAAAGGCTGTATCGATAGATATAGCCTTTCTTTTTGTCCTCAAATTCATTTTTTCTTAAAACCCAGCAAAAATGCAGCCAATTTTCAATTTAAAAATCATTTCAGGAAAATTTTATATTGAACTTAGGCCAGCCTTACCTAAGCCCTTTTCCTGTTTTGAGAAGTAGATGATCATTTTTTGCTGATTGCTCATCGAAGTTACGACTAAGGCAATCAAATTAAAAAATAGATGAAAGGATGCAAATTTGAGTTTAAGGAATAGCGCAGAGAATTACGGCACAATTGCAAAATGGCTACATTGGACCACAGCATTGCTATTTTTATGTGCCTATTGCAGTGTTTATTACCGCCATTGGTTTACCGAAAAAGGTACAGCTGAAAACTGGACTGCTCTACAAATGCATCTTTCTGTGGGCGTAAGTATTGCGGTGCTTGTTATCCTTCGCGTGATCTGGCGTCTCAGCAATCCACAACCGAAGTTAGAACCTGCCAGCCCGCTCATGACTTTTGCAGCGCATGCAGGGCATTTTGCCTTATATGCCATTATGATCATTGCACCATTAACAGGTTATCTAGGTACCAGTGTAAATACGGAATTCTTTTTCCTGTTTGAGATCCCCCAATTTGAGCATACAGCCCTGTTCCAAAGCTGGATTTCACAAGGCCTGGGCTTAACCTTTGAAGAATTTGAGCAACCAATTGATTTTATTCATAAGCAAATTCTTGGACAATGGCTGATCTGGATGTTGATCCTTGGGCATGCAGGCGCAGCGCTGTATCACCACTTTATCAAAAAAGACCGCACCCTCCTCAAAATGACCACTGGGCAAAATCCACCTAAATAAACCCATCTATTATTTAAAAAGTGCTTAGATTTTCATTTTTAAAAAGTCGTGCAGATCAGTTAAGATCATGACTGAACATGCCAATAAAGACTTTAAAAGAATAAGCAATGAAAACTCCACACTTTGCGATTGTCGGTGCAGGTACTGCTGGACTTGCCACAGCCATTTTACTTGCACGTGCAGGCAATCAAGTCACGCTATTTGAGCAGGTTGATGAACTTTCCCCTGTAGGTGCAGGTTTACTTTTACAACCCGCAGGTTTAGCCGTATTTGAACATCTAGGTGTACTTGAATCTGCACTAAAATTAGGCGCGAGAGTCACAGGATTAGAAGGTCAGCTTGCAGATAAACGACTGTTGGTAAATAGTCATTATCGTGAGGCAGGCAGCAATCTATATGGACTCGGCATTCATCGTGCAACTTTATGTCACGTTCTCACCCAAAAACTGGCTGAATATTCTAGTCATGTCACTTGGCGGATGAATCACTCGATCGACCAGATTCAGGAAAGTACTCATGCAGTTCGGCTATTCGGTACGTATCAGCAACAGAAATTTGATGAACATTTTGATGCGGTACTGATTGCCAATGGTGCACGTAGCCAGTTACGCCCTAAAGCATGGGTAAAAGTGGATCAGGCTTATCCGTGGGGTGCGGCATGGAGTATCGTGCCAGAATGCCCAAACTTAAATCCTGAAATTTTGCATCAATTCTATGATCGCTCCAAAATCATGATGGGTGTGCTGCCTACAGGTGCAATCCCGACCGCTCCACAGCAACGTCTTTCTAGCGTGTTCTGGAGTTTGCCTACCCCGCAACTGGGTGCTTTCCTAAAAGATGAATCGGCGAAACAACAATGGTTAAAGCAAGTCGGCGATCGTTGGTCTGAAGTTGGAGAATGGCTCAAACAGCTTTTGACAAATGAACAGAATCAACCTCAATGGCTTTCCGCTCAATACCGTGATGTGGTGATGTCACAATTTGGACAAGGTCGAATCGGTGTGATCGGTGACGCTGCCCATGCCATGAGCCCACAACTGGGACAAGGTGCCAATATGGCTTTACTGGATGCATGGGCTTTTTCTCAATCCTTACAGGCTGCAACCCATCATCAGCAAACTGACTGGCCGATGCTCTGGCAACACTACCATCAACATCGACGTTCTTCGACCCAGTTCTACCAGTTTCTCAGCCGATTATTAACGCCATTGTATCAATCCGATCATTGGTGGGCGGGCGGCATACGCGATCTGACTTTCCCATGGATGTATCAAATTCCCTACTTCCGTAAAGAAATGGCAATCACCATTTCAGGTTTAAAAACGGGACTATTTCAGCAACTGGATTATCAGCAAGTGGCACATTATGCTGGATCAAACCATGCATTGAAAAATACCAATGCATCTGTCCCTGAATATGAATGAGCACAGTGAAATATGAAAATTAGTCATCTAGATCATTTGGTTCTGACCGTTGCCGATATTGAGACAACTTGTAATTTCTATCAATCAGCCCTGAATTTTGAAGTCATTGATTTCGGTGAAAACCGCAAGGCACTACAATTCGGCACTCAAAAAATTAATCTGCATCAAGTCGGCAAAGAGTTTGAACCTAAAGCATTTCGACCAACCGCAGGTTCAGCCGATTTATGTTTTATTGCGGAAACACCACTGAATGAAGTGATTGCACACCTTCAGGCACAGCAGATTGAAATCATTGAAGGCCCTGTGCAAAGAACAGGTGCGATGGGCAAAATCCTTTCGATTTATTTTCGTGATCCAGATCAGAATTTGATTGAAATTTCAAACGCTCTTTAATGCCCTATCCACGATTTTTTACCCCACAAGCATAGCCAACCCCAGCCACAAACGCTACACTAGCTGCTTTCCACCCAATGGATTTTCACTCATGTCAAACTGGTTAGATGAAGTTAAATTTGATTCCAATGGTCTTGTTCCTGCCATTGCACAACATCATCAAACTGGTCGAGTGTTAATGGTTGCGTGGATGAATCGTGAGGCTTTGCAACTCACTGCTGAAAAAAATCAGGCGGTGTATTACTCGCGTTCACGTCAAAAGTTGTGGCACAAAGGCGAAGAGTCTGGGCACTTTCAAACCGTGCATGAAATTCGTCTGGATTGCGATGCCGATGTCATTATTCTACAAATTGAACAGCATGGTGGCATTGCCTGTCATACGGGTCGTGAATCTTGCTTCTATCGCAAGCTCACCCCACAAGGTTGGGAAATCGTAGATGCCCAACTCAAAGATCCAACAGCGATTTACGGCGCATCTGCAAAAGTTGAAGCACATGATCACGTTCAAAGTGAACAGGTTGATGTGCTTGCTTATCTCGGGCGTTTGATGCAAGAACGCAAAAATGCCGAAGCAGATAACTCTTATGTTGCCAGCCTGTACAAAAAAGGCATCAATAAAATTTTAGAAAAAGTCGGTGAGGAAAGTGTCGAAAGCATTATCGCTGCCAAAGATTATGCAGTACATGCCTCACTAGAAAATAAACACGATCTGGTTTATGAGGTCGCTGATCTCTGGTTCCACAGTATTGTCATGCTGGGTTATTTCGACCTTGATCCGCAAGTGGTACTGGATGAGCTGGCACGTCGCCAAGGTTTGTCTGGTTTAGTTGAAAAAGCGAACCGTAGTAAAGAAGCGTAAATAGAGCCTGTGTCAAATATAGAAAAACCAAAAGCCACCTATGAGCAAGCGATTGCCATAGACAATGCCCGTTTAGGTCAATCTTTTAAAGTGATTGCGTATGCTGGCACAGGTAAAACCACCACTTTGCAAATGATCAGTGATGCCATGCCTGAACGGCGTGGTATGTATCTGGCCTTTAACAAGGCGATTGCTTCAGAAGCACAGAATAAATTTCATGGCAACGTAAACTGTCGTACCTTCCACTCACTGGCATTTCGCAGTGTTCCACGTGGAGTCACCGACAAATTACGTCTGCCCCGTCTCAGCCCAAGTTTTATTGCCAAAGAATATCGCTTAGAGCCAATTACTCTGCGCCGCTTGATGGGCGGACGTTATGAAAAATATGTGTTGATGCCCAGCCGTCTGGCCAGTCTGGTGGCCAATGCGGTGAGCTACTTTTGCTCGACCAGTTCCCAATACCCTGCCCCACGTCATATTCAGGCACCGAGCTGGTTACATTTGGACGATATTGAAGCCTTACAGCAGCACCTTTACCCTGCGGTAGAACGCCGTTGGCTGGAATCGATTGATCCGAATCATCAGGCTGGAATCGGGCATGATATTTACCTGAAACTATGGGCTTTATCAGAACCGAATATTCCTGCAGATTATGTGCTGTTCGATGAAGCACAAGATGCAGACCCATTGATGTTGGGCATTTTACTGCGTCAAAAAAGTACCCAAGTGATTTATGTTGGTGATGCGCATCAGCAAATCTATGCATGGCGTGGTGCAATCAATGCCATGCAACAAATGCCTTTGCCTGAAAGTCGCCTCACCACCTCTTTCCGTTTTGGTGAAGCGATTGCCGATGTTGCCAACAGCTTGCTGGGTGCATTGAATGAAACCGTTCCCTTACTCGGCAATCCAAATGTAAAATCGAGTGTGGTGAATAAACCGCACACCAAAATGCGTGATGCCATCCTCTGCCGTACCAATGCCCGCGCGATGGAGTTACTGCTTTCTGGTCTGGTACATGGCGATAAAGTCAGCCTGCAAGCCGATCATCAAAAACTGAGCCGCTTTGTCGATGCCGCAAGTTTGCTTAAACAAGGTAAACGCATTACCGATGTGCCTGAACTGGCTTGGTTCAACTCATGGCATGATGTGCATGAATATTGTGAAACCAATGATGGTAGCGATATCAAACCTTTAGTGAAGCTGGTTGATGATCACGGAACTGAACCGCTGAAAAAAGCATTGGCAAAAATTACGCCGATTGAACAGGCAGACTATGTCATTTCAACTGCACACAAAGCCAAAGGTCTGGAATGGAATCGCGTCCATATCGAAGACGATTACCAATTTAAAATAAATGGTATGGAACATAAAATTACAGATGAAGAGTTAAGACTACTTTACGTGGCCTGCACGCGTGCTAAAGTAAGTTTAAATATTCATCATTTATACGACTTAATACAACAATTAAAACAGCGGGCGCCCTCAAGTCTTCGTCAGTCAGCAGGTTAAAGCGCTCATGATTGAGGTCAGCTTATGCAACTTGAATCGGTTCTATTTAAACACATCGGGATGTTTCGGGATTTAAAACTCGATTTCTATCCTGAACAACACCCCATTACCTTGATTCTGGGTGATCAGGCCACTGGTAAAAGCACGATTTTAAAAAATATCTACCAAAGCCTGACCTGGTTTTCTGCACGCTATAAAGATATACGCACCGCTGGGGTAGTGATTGCCGATCAGGATATTCTGTTAAATCGACTACAAGCCAAAATCCAGATTCATGTCCGCATGAGCAGCGAGCTAAATGGCGCTTTGCCTGAAAGTAGTACTGCACAGACCGAAGATACACAAACTTGCATGTGGAAGTTATACAAAACTTTCAATGCACAAGGTGTTGGCATCAGTCAGGTGGAAACCCAGCAACTCGACCAACTGGTAACGCTGTACCAGAAAACCAATCAGCAGGATCCGCTACTTGGCTTGCCATTGATCGCCTATTATCCCGCTGAACGCTTTGTGCAAGATATTAATTTACAAAGTAAAAATACGCCGGGGACTTTGCAGGAAATTGCCGCCTATGATCTAACAGCAATTCCTTACACCACTTTTGCGCGTTTTTTTGAATGGTTGCGTGAAATCAGCGATGTGGAAAATGCGCATTCAGCTCATATTGTCAGACGTTTAATGGGCAACGATTTTAATCAGCAAAATCAGTCAGAAATTTTGCAAGAATTGCAGCAGGAACTGGTCAATCATCCCAAACAGCTGTCTGCACCGAATTTGTATGCCTTGAAAAGCAGTCTGCAAACTGTTTTTCCCGAACTGAATGATATTTACATTCAATACGTTCCTAAACTTCAGTTAATGGTGCGCTATCAGGAAAAGACGCTGCCATTTCAACTGCTGTCTGCTTCCATGAAAGCATGGATTGCGCTGGTGGGAGATATTAGCCGACGATTGTGTTTATTGAATCAGCATTGTTTTAATCCCTGTCTGGAAGGTGAAGGCATTTTGCTGATTGATCAGATTGATCATCAGCTCGACCAGCATATGTGTGCTGAAATTTTGGCGCGCTTACATGAAGCATTCCCTCGCCTGCAAATTATTAGCACAGGCAACCGTGATGCTTTACTGGAGCATGCTGCGCAATACCAATGCCTGAAACTGGATCAAAAAGGCGTTTATGAAATCGATCTGGAAGCATCCCAACAACAACTTTCTGCCTTGTATCAAGAGTTAGCGCAAGCAGAAGAAATGAGCTTAATCGAACAACAAAATTTGCTCCAAGCTGATCCTTTATCGAACAAAGTGGATGATTTATTTCATCAGATTCAGGGGCTAAATGAACAAGAAAAAAGCGATTTAATCAACTTGCTCAAGATAGATGACACCCCGCAGGAGAGCCCACTTTAAACGATTGCCCGAACTGGATAATTCTGTGGTTTAAAACAAAAAGTGTTGTTATTTTCATGTAATAACATCAGATTTTTATTGATGTTTTGTAGTAAAATAAATCTCATTTTTTATTTTCAAGTTGTGCAATACAACTTGCTGCCTCCGTTAACTTGATTGGGCTTCAAGATTTAAAGTTTTTGGTATTCTCTTTGAGTGCCTGTAAGTCTTGAAAAAAATTCACCCTTAGGTCTCGACCTAAATCATCGACATGGATACCAGTGTGCTACCGATTATTATCCTATTACCGCTCATACTCGGCACCACCCTTGTCTCACAATTGCAACGTATTTCACGGGGCGTGACGGCACTTGGGGCGATTGGCATCAGCCTTAGCTGTTTTATTTTACTTCTTACTCAGGCAGAAACGGTTCTTCAGGGCAATACCCTGCAACAAAGCTGGGACTGGCTTCCGCAGCTTGGAATCAATCTTAGTTTTCGCCTAGATGCATTAGGTTTATTGTTTGGTCTGCTGATTAGCGGTATCGGCACACTCATTTATATTTATGCCTATTATTATCTCAGCCCGAAGAACTCGCTCAGTAAACTCTATCAATTATTAATGCTGTTTATGGCAGCAATGCTCGGGATTTCGCTCTCCAACAACCTGATCCTGTTATTGGTGTTTTGGGAGTTAACCAGTATTTCCTCTTTCCTGCTGGTCGGTTACTGGAGTCAGTATGATGCTGCCCAGCGTGGTGCCCGTATGGCACTTACGATCACAGGAATGGGTGGTTTGGCAATGCTGGGGGGCTTTGTCTTACTGGGTCAAATCACAGGCACCTATCAAATTGATCAACTGGTGCTGATGAAAGATACCATTCAGCAACATGAGCTTTTTGTTCCGACCTTACTGCTGATTTTACTTGGGGCTTTCACCAAAAGTGCACAGTTTCCGTTTCACTTCTGGTTACCCAATGCCATGGCGGCACCCACGCCTGTTTCAGCCTACCTGCATTCGGCAACAATGGTTAAGGCAGGGATTTTCCTGCTGGCACGTTTAGCGCCTATTTTTATTGGCGCTGCGCTGTACCACAACATCGTTACTTTTGTCGGTTTATTCACATTGTGTATGGCCGCAGGTTTTGCGATTTTCAAAGAAGATCTCAAAGGGCTATTGGCTTATTCGACCATTAGTCATTTAGGTCTGATTGTCTGCTTACTCGGTATCGGTTCACCTCTCGCAGTTGCAGCAGCTGTATTCCACATCATTAACCATGCCACCTTTAAAGCGGCATTGTTCATGATTGCAGGGATTATCGACCATGAAACGGGTACCCGTGATTTACGTAAGCTGAGTGGCGTCTGGCAACTGCTTCCATTCACTGCCACCCTAACCATGATCACCGCTGCATCTATGGCAGGCGTTCCACTGACCAATGGTTTCATCTCCAAAGAGATGTTCTTTACTGAATTACTGGCAAATCTATCTGGCCCAGTCATGGTGATCTCAGCGATCGTTGCGACCTTGGCAGGTATTTTCGCGGTGAGTTATTCGATTCGTCTGGTTCACGGTGTCTTCTTCGATGGCCCACTTGGTAAACAGGTTCCAAATAAAGATGCGCATGAACCACCATTAGGCATGCGCTTGCCTGCAATCATTCTTGCGACTTTGTGTATCTTGGTCGGTATCCTCCCTGCCCTACTCGCTGGCACGCTCGTGAATAGCGTAACGCGTGCAAGTCTGGCTCAACCTGAATTTGAAGGTGTGCATCTTGCGATTTGGCATGGGGTTAATGCACCGTTGCTAATGAGTGTGATTGCCTTGATTGGTGGGGCATTGTTCTATTTCGCACTAGCCAAAGACGGACGCATTCGCAAGATTGATCTTGATCCTCAGTTGGGTAAATTTCAGGGCAGAGTTCTATTCGATCTATTCCTGAAACATTTACTACTCAGCAGTCGCCGCATGAAGCAAACCACCGAAAATGGTTCTCTGCAAAGCTATCTGCTCTGGATTGTCCTCTTTAGTATTGTCATGGTGGCACTGCCACTGTTGAATCAGGGACTCACCACAGGTACACGAGAACTGACACATGCGCCGTGGGTAGCTATCGTTTTATGGCTCACATTGTTCTCTGGTTGCTGGATGATGCTTTGGTTCCATCATGAACGAATCAAAGCGGTTCTAATCAGTGGTGCGGTTGGTTTAGTGGTGACAATGGTTTTCGTGACCATGTCTGCACCTGACCTTGCATTAACACAAATTACCGTAGACGTTGTTACGACGGTTTTACTGTTAATGAGTCTGTCATTATTGCCGCAACTGACGCCATACGAGTCAAGTCGTTCACGTCGCTGGAGAGATGCAAGTCTGGCAATCGCAGGCGGTTTAGGGATTGGCTGGATTGCATGGTTGTTACTGACACGTGACCATAATTCAATTTCATGGTTCTTCATGCAACAGGCGATTCCACTCGGCGGTGGATCAAATGTCGTCAACGTTATTCTCGTGGACTTCCGTGGATTCGATACCTTCGGTGAAATCACCGTATTGGGCATCGCAGCAATTGGTGCGCTGTGCTTGATGGATGGCATGCGTGCGCATGGCACGACCATGACACAAGGTCTGACTTATCGTTTTAACCCATCTCCACTGATGTTACGTATTACTGCGTCATGGATCTTACCGCTTGCGCTTGTGGTGAGTGTGTATATTTTCATGCGCGGTCATAACCTTCCAGGTGGTGGCTTCATTGCAGGCTTAATTACCTCAATGGCCTTAGTAATCCAGTACATCGTGCTGGGACAAGACCAGACTGAACAGATGATCAAAGCCAAATCTGGACGTCTTTATGAGTTGTGGATTGGTTCAGGTTTAACCATTGCAGGCTTAACTGGTATAGCTGCCTGGTTCTGGGCGCGTCCATTCCTCACCAGTGCACATATTTATGTGGAAGCACCTTTACTCGGAAAAATGCACCTTGCATCGGCTGTTGCCTTTGATACTGGTGTCTATATTACCGTTGTAGGGGCTGCCATGTTATTGATCTCGGTCTTGGGGGACTCACGTCACTCCAGTATGTCAGGCCCGATCCCAAGTGGAGATAAAGAAAATGGTTAGTATTGAATTTTTACTCGCTTCAGGGATTGGTTTATTAACGGCAACAGGTATTTATTTAATTCTACGTGCCAGAACGTTTCCTGTTGTGCTTGGCCTTGCCATGATTGGTTATGCGGTCAACCTGTTCCTGTTCGCAATGGGGCGCTTGCAAATTAACGCCCCTGCTGTTTTGACACAAGCCACTAAAGTCACCGATCCATTGCCACAGGCACTGGTCTTGACGGCTATTGTCATTGGCTTTGCAACCACAGCATTTATTGTGCAACTTGCCTTACGCAGCCGTTATGAATCAGGTACTGATCATGTCGACTCGAAAGAAGAACCCACCTTGACTTATGACCCACGTGAGGATGAGCCATAATGTTTGATTTTTATACTTTCTGGCACGCTCACGCTCCGATTATCAGTATTTTAATTCCGGCTTTTACCAGTTTTATCTTGATCTTACTCGGTAATCCGGGTGCAGGTTCTTTAAAACGCGATTGGCGTCAACCTTGGCGTCGCGGTATCAGTCTGGGTTCAGCAATTTTAGGTCTGATCACCGCAATCAGTTATCTCTCGATTGCCAGTACTGGCCAAATCACGGTTTATCAACTCAGTGAATGGTCTGCACCTTTTGGTATTGTTCTGGTTCTCGATCAACTCTCTGCATTTATGCTGGTGCTCACTTATCTTCTTGCCGTACCTGTAATCTGGTTCGCAAGCGATAACTGGGACACACGTGGACGCTATTTCCATACCATGGTGCATTTCCTGTTGATGGGAATCGCAGGTGCATTCCTCACAGGCGACTTGTTCAACTTATTCGTATTTTTTGAAATCCTGTTGATGGCTTCGTATGTGTTGCTATTACACGGTCAAGGTCGTCCCCGTTTTCAACTGGGAATTCACTACGTCACCATTAACTTACTTGCCTCTGCCCTGTTCCTGATCGGTTTAGGGATGATCTATGGCAGTGTAGGTAGCTTAAATATGGCCGATGTCGGTCGTCTTGTACCGACCTTGGATGGTGATCAGCATAAACTTGCAATTGCAGGTGGTTTTTTACTGTTTGTGGTATTTGGTATTAAAGCAGCCATGCTACCTGTCGGCTTCTGGTTACCAAAAACCTATGCCGTTGCCAGCACGCCTGTTGCAGCACTGTTTACCATTATGACCAAAGTCGGCATCTACGCGATTTTGCGGGTCAATGGAACCGTGTTTGATGATGCTATGGCACAGAGCATTTTCAAGAATTGCTTACTGATTATTGGCTTGATTACTTCACTTTATGGTGTAGTTGGCGCAATTGGTGCAGAACGTCTCCGTCGTTTTGTCGGCTTTATGGTGTTGTCATCGATTGGTACCTTGCTGATTGCAATTGCCATGTTCAATACAGCAGCATGGGCCGCGGCACTCTATTACTTGGTACACAGTACCTTAATCGCAGCCGCATTCTATTTATTCTGTGGCTGGATGACATCACAACGTGGTTCTTTCAAAGATCATTTGAAAGTTGCACCTAAAATCAAACAGGAAAAAGCAGCAGCATTTACCTATTTCATCATTGCGTTAATGTTGGCTGGTTTACCACCTTTCAGTGGTTTCTTGGGCAAAGTCTTTATTTTACAAGCCACAGCTGAAACGCCGTATCAAGGCTGGACCATTGCAGTCATCTTGATTGTCAGCTTGCTCAGCATCATCGCGCTGACACGTGTTGGTTTTATTCTGTTCTGGCGTGCAACACCTCCAGAAGAAGACCAGAAAGAAGCTGCTTATGCTGAATATCAGGCCTTACCTGAAGTTGCACCAAAACGTAATGACAAGGCGATCTACATCCTGCTTGCCAGCTTGATGGCCTATGTGGTTTTTGCCGCGCCAATACAAAGCTATACCACAGCAACTGCTCAGCAAATCCAGAACCATGCATTATATAACCAGACCATTCTGAAAAATGATGCACAAGGTCGTCCAATCAGTGTTCAGCCTTACGATCCAAGCTATTTACCTGAAACCAAGTATGGTGGTGAAGTAGAAGATCATAATGCCGTATTGATTCCGGATATTATTTCCAAGCCGACCTTACAAGGTGAACATATTTCCGAATATAAACAGCGTCAAATCGCTGGGCAGGTTTTAGAAGCACCGACCATTCCAAATAACACGCAGTTAAAACCAATGGAGGATCACTAATGCAAAAATCATCTTTGCTTGACCGTTGGTTCCCACATCCATTTGTGTCTGTTCTGATTTTCCTGAGCTGGCTAATGCTGGCTCACAGTCTGGATGCAACTGATATTTTAATTGCCGTGATTCTGGCAGTCGGGATTGCACGTTTAGTGAGTCCATTTATTGCCAGAACACCACATATTCACTGGACGCCTGCCATTAAACTGGTTTTTGTGGTGCTTTGGGATATCGTGATCTCTAATTTCCGTGTTGCTAAAATGGTACTCGGACCAATGGATCAATTGCATCCTAAATGGTATCGCGTTCCATTGGACACCGAGCACGAACAAGTGAATACCTTGCTGGCAATGATCATCACTACCACTCCAGGTACGGTTTCGGCGGGTATTGATCAGGAACGTGGTGATATTCTGGTGCATGCGCTCAGTACCGATAATGCCGAGCTGGATATTCAGGACATCAAAAAGCGCTATGAAATGCCTTTAATCGAAATCTTTGACGTGAAGATTACAGCAGAAGGAGCAACCAAATGACTATTTTACCTTATGCATTGGGTATTGGTTTAATTGCGATTACCATCTCCATGTTCATGTGTTTGATTCGTCTGATTGTCGGCCCTTCTGTGATTGACCGCTTGCTGGCACTAGATACACTCTTCTTGAACGCCACCTGTTTAATCGTGGTATTGGGCATTTATTGGGTCAGCACCAATTTATTTGAAGGTGCACTTCTAGTGGCAATGCTGGGCTTTGTTTCAACCGCTGCCCTCGCCCGCTATTTCACAACCGGTCATGTGATTGATTAAGGAGCTCCAGCATGCAATTGATTTTTGAGATTATCATTTCATTCTTTGTGGTGTTTGGCGCATTCTTTATGCTGGTTGGTTCAATCGGCATGATCCGCCTGCCAGACTTATTTATGCGTCTACACGCACCGACCAAATCCAGTACGCTGGGTCTCGGGAGCTTCCTGATCGCTGCAATGATCTTCTCAGCAACACAAGGCCGTTTCGGTTTTGCCGAGCTGCTGATTACTTTATTTGCATTTATCACTGCGCCAGTATCAGCGAATTTGATGGCTCAAGCAGCCATTCACTTACGCTTACGCTCAACCAGTGGTGATGTACCAGAAGCATTAAATCGTCCTCTTCCTTGGCAACGCTATCGTCGTCATCCATTGAAGAAAGATTAACACTTTTATTCAGCGCATAAAAAAGCCACCCGAAGGTGGCTTTTTTAATCACTCATAATTTTAAAACCATAAAAAATGATTTTTATTATTTTAAATTTCTCTGAGCTACCTATCACAAACCCCACTAGTAAGTTCATGGCTTCAACCAGATTAGTATTTCCCTATAAAGCTAAATTACGTAGATATATAACAAACCTACTTATAATTTACTAATATGGCATGACGATAAAAGTCATATTTGCAACACCAGCATTATCGCTGTAGTAATTAAAGTTATCGTTCATATACCAATAATAATTTCTCGTTTTTCCACTGTCGTTTATGTAATACCAAGTTCCACCTTTAGACTGATCAAATTTCTCCTCATAACCAACCGCTGAGTATTCTCCATTGCCCAAGCTACACAACCCCATAAGTTGCGCACGTCGAAGCCAAGTGACAACTTGTTCATTTGGCTCAAAGTCCCAACCATAAAGAGGACGATTAGAGGAGGTATCCTTGTTATCAGTCCAAAGCGAGGAGGTCGCCGAGGCCCAATAGAAAATATGACCAGGTGGAACCACCAGAGGTGGATGAGTCGGATTAGTGAAGAGCGGCTTATCTGTAGCTACGGCCTGCAAAAAGATGCTTTGCGCATTTTTTGGAGTGATTACTACTTTTGCATCAACCTGTGTCGTCTCATTTGGAACGACCTTATCTTTATGCTTAACTATGTCTTTATCTTTATCAAGACTAGGGTTTGGTTCTTTCCACTTTCTTGTATCATTCATTTCACAATCTCCGTTAAGTCAAATAATTAGAATTTATTATTAATAGTAGCGAGTCAGAAAACCAAAGATTCTACAAGACAACCAACTCATCTTATTTGTCACCACCAGCACAAGATTCTAAATATTGATATAGAAGTCAGATTTAAATTCATCTAAAAATAATGCAATATTTTGTTTATTTTTTAACCACAACTTAACACTAATATTCCATTCAAATAGAGTCAAGAATCCAATATATCAATCCGACAAGCAGTGTTTCTTGAACAAACAAGACCATTTATTTTTATAAAAAATTAAATATTTTCATTACAGATACTCCAGAATATGAAAAAAGCCACCCGAAGGTGGCTTTTTTATATCTATTTACTTTTGTTCATCTTGCTCTTGTTCAGGCAGATCTTTAACCGCTTCAGCAATCAGACCAAACATATAGTTACCATAGGCATTGGTCTTGTCGTAATGGAAACGCAATCTTGGCGTAATACGTGTCTTGATACGACGACTCAACTCATGACGCAGGAAACCAGATGCTTTATTCAAAACATCCAAGGTTTCTTTATTTGCAGCTTCACTTTGGTCATCACCAAGTTCACGGCCCATTACAGTGACATATACTTCAGCATATCCCATATCTGCACTGACTTTCACGGCTGAGATGGTCACAAGACCACCCAGACGTGGATCTTTAAGCTCCTGACGGATAAGCTCAGACAACTCACGCTGTACCGAATCCGCCATGCGCTTTAAGCGTTGGCTACCCGCCATTAAAGACTCCGTTTAATCAATTGAACATCATACACTTCGATCTTGTCTTGTGCCTTGATGTCTTTATAGCCTTTGACTGCAAGACCACATTCCATACCAGCACGAACTTCTTCAACCACTTCTTTATAGCGACGAAGAGATTCAAGCTCGCCTTGGAACACAACCACGTCATCACGTAATACGCGAATTGGCTTGTTACGGTGTAATACACCTTCAAGTACCATACAGCCTGCTGCTGCACCAAACTTACTTGAGTGGAATACTTCACGCACTTCAGCAACACCCAAGATTGTCTCACGGTGTTCAGGTGCAAGCTTACCGCTCATTGCAGCTTTTACATCATCAATCAATTGATAGATGATGCTGTAGTAACGAATATCGATACCATCTTGGTCAGCTTTTTGACGTGCTGTGTTGTCCGCACGTACGTTGAAGCCTAACAATACAGCTTCTGAAGATTCAGCCAACGTTACGTCTGACTCGGTGATTGCACCTACGCCAGAACCGATTACACGGACTTTAACTTCATCAGTTGCAAGCTCATCAAGTGCAACATGCAATGCTTCCAAAGTACCGCGTACGTCAGTTTTGAGTACCACGTTAACTGTTGGAACATCTTTTTTGCCCATTGATGCCATGATGTTTTCAAGACGCATCGAGCTTGCGCGCTCAAGACGTTTTTGACGTTCACGGTCTGCACGAGCATCAGCAACTTCACGTGCTTTCTTCTCGTCATTAACCACAAGAACTTCATCACCCGCCATTGGCGCTTCTGGTAAACCTAAGATTTCTACAGGAATTGATGGGCCTGCAGAAGTGATACGTTGACCATTTTCATCTGACATTGCACGTACACGACCATACGATGAACCTGCCAATACAAGGTCACCAATGTTCAATGTACCGTTTTGTACAAGAATCGACGTTACTGCACCACGGCCTTTATCAACACGTGCTTCAATTACAACACCTTGTGCCGCACCTTCAGCAGAAGCTTTAAGCTCCATCAATTCAGATTGGATCAGGATCAGGTCAAGTAAACCATCGATACCTTCACCAGAATGTGCAGATACTTTAGCGATTGGAACATCACCGCCCCACTCTTCAGGTACGATACCTTTGGTGGTCAATTCGTTTAATACGCGATCTGGATCAGCTGATTCTTTATCCATTTTGTTGATTGCAACAATGATTGGCGTACCCGCAGCACGCGCATGGTCAATTGCTTCAGCTGTTTGTGGCATTACACCATCATCAGCAGCAACAACAAGTACCACGATATCAGTTGCTTTCGCACCACGTGCACGCATAGATGTAAATGCTGCGTGTCCCGGTGTATCTAAGAAAGTAATAATGCCTTTCTCAGTTTCAACATGGTAAGCACCTATGTGCTGAGTAATACCACCCGCTTCGCCCGCTGCCACTTTAGAGCGACGGATACGATCCAGTAATGACGTTTTACCATGGTCAACGTGACCCATGATTGTAACGACTGGTGGACGAGTTGTTTGCTCACCACGTGCTTCTTCAGCTGCAACCAACAAGTTGTCTTCTGCTTGTGTATCAGAAACTAATACTGGGTTGTGACCCAATTCTTCAACGACAAGTACAGCGGTATCTTGATCAATCGCTTGGTTCTGAGTAACAAGCTCACCCATTTTCATGAGGGTCTTGATGACTTCACGAACTTTAACAGCCATTTTCTGTGCAAGATCGGCAACAATGATTTTCTCACCGATCTCTACATCATAAACCTGCTTCTTCACAGGCTTTTCAAAACCATGCTTGTTGGCTTGGCTTGTTTTCAAGCCGCGCTTGTGATGGCTCTTGCTAAAGCTTTGTTCAGACTGAGCATCGCCACCACGACCGCCTTTCTTACCACCACGTGGGTTTGCAGTCGCGCCACCGCGTTTGATTTCACGGTCTTCCTTATTGAAAGAATCTTCATATGCCTGACCAACAAGACCAGCAGCTAAAGGTGAATCATCAATCACACGAATGGTTGCAGTTGCATCATCATTTGAATATTTTGATGCCATCTGACGCATTTGCTCAAGCGTACGTTGCTGCGCTTCTTCAGCTGCTTTACGACGTACTGCTTCTTCAGTCGCTTTCAACTGAGCAGTTTGCTCTTCACGTGCTTTTTTCTGTTCTGGTGTTTCTGTAGGACGAACAACAGGTGCTTTAATGACCTTGTCGCTATTACGCTTTTTCACCACAACAGCTGCTTTCGCAGTGGTTTGACCTGAACTATCAGAAGTATGCGCTGCACGCATTGCTTCTAATGTTGCATTTGCTTTTTGTTCAGCGCTATGACGAGCTTTTTGATCTGCTTCATCACGTACTTTTTGTTCAGCACGTACTTTAGCATCTGCTTCTACACGCGCTTTTGCTTCAGCTGCAAGTAACTCTGGATTTGGCTTAGCAAAAACTTGTTTCTTACGAACTTCAACATTAATGCTTTTTGCTTTACCTGAAGTACTTGTAACTTTAGCAGTACTCGTTGTTTTACGTTTCAACGCAATCTTTCCTGTGTTACCACTTTCCTGACCATGTACTTTTTTCAAGTGATTGACCAAAGTATCTTGCTGTTCAGTGGTAATAATGTCATCTGCTTTACGCTGTGGTAAGCCTGCTTCGCGAACCTGTTCCAGGAGTTTCTCTACAGGACGTTCTACACTGAGTGCTAACTCTTGAATCGACTTGTCCGTCATCTATTATCTCCTAGTTAAACCATGATTCACGTGCTTTCATGATTAACTGACCCGCTTTGTCATGACCTAAACCTTCGATATCAGAAATATCGTCAGTTGCCTGGTCTGCCAAATCATCAACAGTAACCACACCACGCGCCGCCAATGCATACGCAATCTCAGTTGTCATACCTTCCATACCGAGAAGTTCTGCACTTGGCTCTTGAATATTTTCTTGCTGTTTCAATGCATCCGTCAAAGCAGCTTCTTTCGCACGACTCTGTAGCAATTCAACCAAATCAGCTTCAAGCTCGATTTCGTCAAATGTTTCAGCTGGAACGTAAGCAATCTCTTCTAATGAAGTGAAGCCCATTTCAACCAATGCCATTGCCAAGTCTTCTTCAATATCAAGACGTGTAATAAACATGTCTAAATATTGCTGTGCTTCATTTTGCTGACGAGCACGATACTCTTCTTCTAACATCATGTCGAGTTTATAACCCGTCAATTCAGATGCTAAACGAACATTTTGCCCTTGCGAACCAATTGCACGCGCTAACTGATCATTGGTCGCAAAGATGATGTCAGCACTACGTGCATCTTCATCAAGGACAATACCTGATACATCAGCTGGCTCTAACGCACTTGCGATATATTGTGCTGGATCATCAGACCACACCACCACATCAATACGCTCACCGTTCAACTCTTGCTGTACAGCTTGGATACGTGTACCACGCATACCAATACATGCACCTACTGGGTCAATACGATGGTCATTGGTTTTCACTGCAATTTTAGCACGAACACCCGGTTGACGCGCTGCTGCTTTAATTTCGATGATTTCTTCAGAAATTTCTGGAATTTCTTTCTTCATCAATGCAATCAGCATTTCAGGACGTGCGCGAGACAATAATAATTGTGCGCCACGACCTTCACGGTTTACATTGTACAAAATTGCATTGATACGCTGTTTAGGACGTAAAATTTCTTTGTGAATAGTTTCTTCACGCGCCAAGTAAGCTTCAGCGTTGTCACCAAGATCAATGATAAAGCCATCTTTGGTTTGCTTTTTCACTTCACCGTAAATCAACTCACCGACTTTAGATTCATACGCATCTGCAACCAATGCACGCTCTGCTTCACGAATCTTCTGTACGATCACTTGTTTAGCGATTTGCGCAGCAATACGACCGAACTCGATTGATTCAACTTCAAGCTCACGCACATCACCGATTGACCATTTCGCAGGGTCTACATCAGAAATTGCGTCTTGGCATGCTGGCATTTCATGATCTTCATCCGCAACCACTGTCCATTGACGGAAGGTACGGTAATCACCAGTTTTACGATCAATCTCAACACGGAGTTGAGCTTCTTCAGAATGTGTGCCTTCGTAAAACTTTTTCTTCGTTGCCGCAACAAGTGCTTGCTCTAACGCTTGGAAGATCGCTTCACGACTAACACCTTTTTCATTACTAACCGTTTCTGCAACGGTAAGAATTTCGCGGCCCATAAGTCACCTACCGATTTCTTATAAAATTAAGTTAATATTAGTCTTGATAGATTAAATTTGCTTTATCAATATTATTACTATCAATTTCAAGCACATGATTACCTTCAACTTCGACCTGAATGATTTCATTTTCCAAGTCTACAGAAAGTAATTTCGCCTGAAATTTGCGACGGTTCTCGACAGCAGCAATTAATCGTAAAGCCACTTGTTGCCCGATATAGGCAGGTAATTGATTAAGTTGGAAAAATGGACGATCCCAACCTGGTGATGATACTTCTAAAGCATATTCACCCGAAATTGGATCATGGACATCAAGCATTGCACCCACTTGTTGTGTTACCAGAACACAATCCTGAACGCCAATACCACGCCCGAGTTCAACTTCACCATCTTCATTGAGGACAGGTTCAGCATTTTCATCTACGACTTTATCGATATAAATACGTAGTAAAGAACGCTTACCTTGTGGCAGGAATTCAATCCCCCACAGATCTACACCACACGCAGCTACAGCTGGCGCAATAAGATCATGCAATGCTTGAGATTTATTTGATAATTTCATGTACTCTCGTCGCTCTTATACGAGCCAATCAATCTTAACCGTATAGTGAAGCACGACTATTTGACCAATTGATGTCGAACAACTACACGATAGCTAAACAACCAATAAAAAAGGGCGTAAATCGCCCCTATGTTACACAGAAAAGCTTAGCCCACTGTGCAAAAAGGCCCACCTTATTGTGAGCCTCTTTTTAGAAACTTGGTAGCGGGAGCTGGATTTGAACCAACGACCTTCGGGTTATGAGCCCGACGAGCTACCAGACTGCTCCATCCCGCATCAACGTGCAAAAATTATATACAAATATGAAAAAAAGTCAATTTAAGTTTTCTTCATATCCGTCTGATTAAGTTGCACCTTAATCAAATGGTAGCGGGAGCTGGATTTGAACCAACGACCTTCGGGTTATGAGCCCGACGAGCTACCAGACTGCTCCATCCCGCATCAACACAAACACTGCATACACCGAACTTAACTGGTTATTAAGTTTGGTGCGGAAGGGGGGACTTGAACCCCCACGCCCGAAAGCACTACCACCTCAAGGTAGCGTGTCTACCAATTCCACCACCACCGCAGTTTGTGGGACGCATTCTATTCCTTTAAATACAAAAAGGAAAGTCCTAAATCGACTTATTCAGTCGTTTTAGGTGCATTTGATGAAGTTTCAGGCGATGTTGCCGGCGCAGATGTCGTCGTTTGAACAGTTTTCAAACTATATGCATCTGTGGTTTGTTTCTTTGCAAACACAGCGAGTGTCAAACTGGTGACAAAAAACAGCGCTGTAAAAATCGCAGTCATACGAGTTAAAAAGTTGCCTGCGCCTGAAGCACCAAATACGGTTGCAGCACCGCCACCACCAAATGATGCGCCTGCTTCTGCACCTTTACCTTGTTGTACCAGAACCAAAGCAATAATCAAAATTGCTAGAATGATGTGTACAACGAGTATAAAACTATACATCTCTATTCCTCGTTATTTGCTTTGCGCAAATGCTTTTGCGATTTGGTAAAAAGATTGCGCATTTAAAGATGCACCACCCACCAAAGCACCATTAATATCTGGGCATGCCGCCAATTCAACCGCATTTTCAGCTTTAACACTACCACCATACAAGATCGCAGTATTTGCGCCAAATGCAGTAATCTGCTTTAAGCCTTCACGAATTTTTGCATGCATCGCCTGAGCATCTGCGGGTGACGCGGTTTTACCCGTCCCGATTGCCCAAATCGGTTCATACGCTACCACAATATTTTGCCATTGTTCAGCTTTTACCACCGCTGCAATATCACAAATTTGTTGTAATACGACTTGCTCTGCTGCACCCTGCTCACGTTGCTCCAAGCTTTCACCGACGCAATAAATCACGGTTAAACCAGCACTTAAGGCATTTTGCAGCTTTGCTTTTAATATTTCGACATTGTCACCAAATAATTCACGGCGTTCTGAATGTCCAATCAATACATATTCAATCTGACTGTCTTTTAACAGTTCCGCACTCACTTCACCTGTGTAAGCACCTGTACCTGCCACACGAGAAAGATCCTGAGCCACAGTATAAACGGCTCTGGCTGCATCTTTTAACTGAGCGTGGACACCCGTCAGCGCAATCGTCGTTGGCGCTACACCAATATGACATTGCTCAGGAGAAATATTGTCCTGCTGTAATAACTGCTTAAATTCTTCTATTAGTTGGAAAGCATTCGCATGCATTGGATTCATTTTCCAATTGCCAACAACCCAAGGGGTAATGGTCGAGTTCGACATACTTCGCCCGCCTACTGTTAATTTTCAAAAATGCTGCATATTTTACACGGATTTTTATAAAATTCAGTTTTTTTCTATTGTTTAGATATAAATCAATTTAAAATTTATCTGAATCTAAAATACGCTTTGTTTTACAACGCACATCGCTCTCGTATTTATTTGAAAACAAGAAGCTTCTGGCTGGAAAAAGTATAGGATCAATTTAGAAATTAACGTATTACATAAAATTAATTTGTAAAAAAACTCGATCAGTTCAAAGTTTAGCGATGAATCAAGGCAAAAACGACACTTTCTCTAGTGGCATTTTTGCCTAACAAAAGTATAATTTTTAGGATACATATTATAAACATTTATTGTCATAAGGCGGACAGATGTCAGGATTACATACGTCTCCAAAGTTTTCGGGGTTTATTCGACGGTTAGTTGAAGACAGTCATCTGTCTGCGGCAACCATGCAATCAGCGATTGATGCTGCTAAAAGAGCACAACAAGACATCGTCGCACACTTAATTGAACATCATCGTTTATCGCCACTTACCATTGCTGAAACCATTGCAGCCGAGTTTGGCGAACCTCTGTTTGATCTGGCAGTCTACGATACTGCCTTGCTGCCGCGTGATCTGGCAGACAATAAGCTGATTCAGAAACATAGAGTCGCTCCCCTACTGCAACGAGGCCAGATCCTGTACGTTGCCACCAGTAACCCGACCAATATCGAAGCTCTGGATGCAATTCGCTTTAACACCAAGCTCAATATCGAACCGATCATTGTTGAACACACTAAATTAGAAAAACTGATTGAACAGCAATTTGGGGATTCGGGGAGTTTTGACTTTGGTGATAGCGAAGATTTTGATCTGGATATTGATGTAAGTCAGGATCCGGCAAAAGAAGAAGACGATGCCCCACAAGGCGATGAGTCACCGATTGTTAAATATATCAATAAATTACTGATTGATGCGATTCGCATGGGTGCATCCGATTTACATTTTGAACCTTATGAAAAAATGTATCGGGTTCGCTATCGCGTTGATGGTGTACTCCGTCAAATTGCCAATCCGCCTTTGCAAATGGCAACACGTTTAGCGTCTCGTTTAAAAGTTATGTCGCAAATGGACATTTCAGAAAAACGGATGCCTCAAGATGGTCGTATTAAATTAAAGCTCTCTAAAACCAAAGCCATCGACTTCCGTGTGAACTCACTGCCGACGCTGTTTGGTGAGAAACTGGTGCTGCGTATTCTTGATCCATCCAGCGCCATGCTCGGAATCGAAGCACTCGGTTACGAAGATGAACAAAAAGCTTTATTTATGGAAGCGCTGGATAAGCCTCAAGGCATGCTTCTGATTACCGGCCCAACGGGTTCTGGTAAAACGGTCTCGTTATATACAGGTCTCAATATCTTAAATACTGAAGATACCAATATTTCTACAGCCGAAGATCCTGTCGAGATCAATCTGGAAGGGATTAATCAGGTCAACGTCAATCCTAAAACTGGCCTTACCTTCTCTGCTGCATTGAAAGCCTTCTTACGCCAGGATCCAGACATCATCATGGTGGGTGAGATCCGGGATCTGGAAACAGCAGAAATTGCCATTAAAGCTGCCCAAACAGGCCATATGGTAATGTCGACACTGCATACCAACAGCGCACCTGAAACCTTGACCCGTTTACGTAATATGGGCGTACCGTCCTTCAATATTGCCACTTCGGTGAATCTGGTGATTGCACAACGCTTGGCACGTCGCTTATGCTCTCAGTGTAAGACACCGATCGACATACCGAAACAAAGCCTTTTAGAGCTTGGCTTTACTGAACAGGATATGGCTGATCCTGATTTCAAAATTTTTCAGCCTGTGGGTTGTTCTGAATGTCGTGAAGGCTACAAAGGCCGTGTCGGTGTTTATGAAGTCATGAAAGTCACGCCAGAAATTTCTAGAATTATTATGGAAGACGGCAATGCCTTACAAATTGCAGCCGCATCAGAACAAGCAGGTTTTAGTAATTTACGTCGTTCAGGTTTAAGAAAGGTGATGCAAGGAATTACCTCTTTGCAGGAAATTAACCGCGTGACAAGTGAATAAAATCAATAAAAAGGATTAATAATCATGGCAGCTAAAAAAGCGCAAATGATGCCAACTTTTGCTTATGAAGGGGTCGACCGGAAAGGAGCAAAAATTAAAGGGGAATTACCAGCTCGTAATATGGCTTTGGCGAAAGTCACCTTACGAAAACAAGGCGTCACCATTAAGAATATTCGGGAAAAGCGCAAGAATATCCTTGAAGGTCTGATGAAGAAAAAAGTCACGACGCTGGATATCACTATTTTCACTCGCCAATTGGCAACCATGATGAAAGCAGGCGTACCACTGGTACAAGGCTTTGAAATCGTTGCAGAAGGTCTGGAAAACCCTTCTATGCGTGAAGTGGTATTGGGGATCAAAGGTGAAGTTGAAGGTGGTAATACTTTTGCTGGCGCCTTAAAAAAATACCCGCAATATTTTGATAATCTGTTCTGCTCGCTGGTGGAATCTGGTGAACAATCAGGTGCGCTCGAAACCATGTTAGACCGCGTTGCGATCTATAAAGAAAAAAGTGAGCTGCTCAAACAGAAAATTAAAAAGGCCATGAAGTATCCAGCCACCGTTATTGTGGTGGCTGTGATCGTGACCATTATTCTGATGGTTAAAGTTGTACCTGTATTTCAGGACTTGTTCAGCTCTTTTGGTGCAGACCTCCCTGCGTTCACCAAAATGGTAGTGAATATGTCCAAATGGATGCAAGAGTACTGGTTTATTCTGATTATTGTAATTGGTGCAATCATTGCAGCCTTTCTGGAAGCAAAAAAACGCAGTAAAAAGTTCCGCGATCTTCTGGACAAAATGGCATTGAAAGCGCCAATTTTTGGGGATCTAGTTTATAAAGCGATTATTGCGCGCTATAGCCGTACCCTAGCAACGACCTTCGCAGCAGGTGTACCGCTGATTGATGCGCTAGAATCAACTGCGGGGGCGACCAATAACGTCATTTATGAAGAAGCGGTCATGAAAATTCGTGAAGATGTCGCAACAGGTCAGCAACTGCAATTCGCCATGCGTGTTTCGAACCGCTTCCCTTCGATGGCGATTCAAATGGTCGCAATTGGTGAAGAGTCTGGTGCTTTAGACAGTATGCTGGATAAGGTTGCCACTCATTATGAAAACGAAGTCGACAATGCCGTAGATGGTTTAACGTCTATGATGGAACCGTTAATCATGGCTATACTTGGTATTTTAGTCGGTGGCCTCGTTGTTGCCATGTATCTACCAATCTTCCAAATGGGTTCTGTGGTCTAATACGCATGCAACAAATTATTTATTATTTTATTGAAAACCCAACTGCACTTTATCTTGCGGTTGGGCTTTTTAGTTTATGCATTGGCAGCTTTTTAAATGTTGTCATCTTCCGCACCCCAAAAATGATGGAGCAAGAATGGCATCAGGAATGCCAGATGCTACTTAATCCAGAACAGCCGATAATTGACCAAAGTAAACTGACCTTGAGTCAACCCGCTTCGACCTGCCCCAAATGCGACTCTGCGATTCGCTGGTACCAGAATATTCCTGTTATTAGCTGGTTAGCGCTGCGGGGTAAATGTGGAACCTGTCAGAATCCAATCAGTATTCGTTATCCGTTCATTGAACTGCTGACCATGCTGTGCTCGCTGGTGGTGGTTGCTGTTTTCGGCCCTACTCTAAAGATGCTATTTGGTTTAGTGCTCACTTGGGTATTGATCACACTGACCTTTATTGATTTTGATACCCAATTGCTACCAGACCGCTTTACCCTTCCCCTAGCCGCCTTAGGTTTAGGGATCAACAGTTATGCCATTTATACCTCTGCCAGTCTGGCAATCTGGGGTTATATCATTGGTTTTTTATGCCTCTGGATCGTGTATTACATTTTCAAATTAATCACAGGTAAAGAAGGCATGGGCTATGGCGACTTTAAACTGTTAGCCGCCTTAGGTGCATGGATGGGGCCAATGCTGCTGCCCTTAATCGTGCTACTCTCTTCAATGGTGGGTGCGATTATTGGTATTATTTTGATGAAAATGCGTGGTGAAAATCAGCCATTTGCATTTGGTCCTTATATTGCAATTGCAGGCTGGATCGCCTTTTTATGGGGCGATCAGATCATGAAAGTTTATTTAGGTGGTTAATATGAGTTTTATCTTGGGTATTACAGGCGGTATTGGTAGTGGAAAATCGGCTGCTACACAATGGTTTGAATCCCAAGGTATTACTGTCGTCGATGCGGATATCGTAGCAAGAGAAGTGGTTGAGCCAGGCCAACCTACATTGCAAGCGATACAACAGGCCTTTGGCGACT
Organism: Acinetobacter sp. NRRL B-65365; assembly: GCF_001605865.1. Taxonomy (NCBI): domain Bacteria; kingdom Pseudomonadati; phylum Pseudomonadota; class Gammaproteobacteria; order Moraxellales; family Moraxellaceae; genus Acinetobacter; species Acinetobacter sp. NRRL B-65365. Next base: position 170,625 of record NZ_LRPD01000067.1, read on the forward strand.
GGGTTTTATTAGAAGACGGCAATTTAAATCGAAGAGCGCTGCGTGAGCATATTTTCCAGTTTCCAGAAGCTCGTCAAACGCTGGAAAAAATTACCCACCCAGCCATTCGCCAGTCTATTATTCAGCAGTTACAACAGGCCGAAAGTCCTTATGTGATTTTGGTTTCACCTTTACTTTTTGAAACCAACCAGCATGAACTCACGCATCATACCTTGCTGGTGGATGCTGATGAGCAAACCCAGTTACAACGAGCCAGTCAGCGTGATGGGCAAAGCGAAGAACAAATTCGTAAAATCATTGCAGCACAAATGCCCCGCGCTCAAAAACAACAGCTTGCCAATGATATTGTCATCAATGATGGCTTATTAGAGCATCTGCATCAGCAACTTAAACCATTACACTTGAGTTATTTGCAACGCGCAGAACACGCCTTCTAACGTTGTTTCTGCTGAGCCAACTGCGCAGCCAAGCTGTCTTTACGGAACCAGCGCCATGGCTGCAATGCGCCAATCCCCATCCCGATTAGGCCACAAACAATCGCGGCATTCAATGGTTCATTCAATAAAGGAACTGCAATAATCGCGGCAATAAAAGGTGCCAAAGTTACAATACTACCTGTTTTAAATGCACCTAATCGCTCAATAGCAGCCACATAAGTCAGCGTTGCCACAATCACAACCAGCACACCATGAAAAAGCCCTTGAATCAATAAATGTAGAGGTGATGCTTCATGAAAATGCTTGGGAATAAATAGAAGATAAATAGGGAGATAGATGATTGCAGACCAGATCACCACACCCGCAGTTGCGTGCCATGCAGAGAGATTCCACTGTTTCAGCAAAACAGTGAAAATTCCCCACCAGATTGCACTGACAAATAGAAGTAGATCTCCGACGCCCAATCCTGAGGCTTGATCATGCAGCATTAAATAGCTCATGAGTACCAAGGCACTCATCATGATGACTAAGCTCACCCAAGTATGTTTATCAAAAGGTTGCCTAAATAAGATATAGGCAGCGACGGCGGTACATAGCGGAATACAGCCATTCAGGAAAATGGCAGCATGTGCGGCTGGTGCATGTAAAAAGGCGGTATAGACGGTAAGGCAATACACCAGTCCGCCAATCAGCGCCAAAATAACGGGGCGCGGATTCCATAAAAAAGCCAGATCTTTTTTATAGATCAAAACTGGCAATAAAATCAGGGAAGCAATGGCAAAGCGCATGGCCACCAGATCCCAGACACTGACCTGCCAATGTGCATTGAGGCGGGAAAAAATCGTAAATCCGCCCCAAATACACATCGTGATCAGGACAAAGAAATAGCCTTGCGTACGAGCAGTCATTTAGGCTTACATAGAACAATATGAGCTTAAATTATACACCACGTTGACGGCAGGCTTCATACAATGCCATACCTGTTGCCACACTGACATTTAAACTTTGCAGGTCCCCCGACATCGGGATATACACGGTATGATCACATTGTGACTGGGTAATCGGTCTTAAACCCGTATCTTCAGCACCCATGACAATCACCACAGGACCTTTAAAATCACATTGATGAATCGGCAATGCTTTTTCATCCAACATGGTACCAATCACACGGGTGTGTGTGCTGTCTTTCAGATGTGCCAAGGTTCTTGCCAGATTGGTCACTTGAATAAACTTAACTTTCTCGGCACCACCAGCTGCAACTTTACGCGCTGTCGGCGTCAAGCTTGCTGAACGATCACGTGGCACAATCACCGCCTGAACACCCATCGCTGCCGCAGTACGAATACACGCGCCAAGATTGTGTGGGTCAGTCACCTGATCAAGCGCCAATAACAACGCATCTGGAGACTGCTGCATAAGTTCATCCAGATCTTTTTCATTCAAGGTCGGATGAGGGCGAACTGCGGCAACCACCCCTTGATGGAAAGGTAAACCAGCCAGTTTCTCCAGACTGTCACGACTGGCTTTTTGAATACTGATGCCAAAAGGTTCAGCAAGCTGCAAGATTTTTTGCAAACGCTGGTCATCTCGACCTTTTAATGTAAATAAAGTCAAAACGCGTTCAGGCTCTAACTCCAACAATGACTCCACCGAATGAACGCCATAATAATATTCAGGTTTTGCCATGAACGACCTCGTTTAGCACTTCCTCTTTTACAAAAAAGAGAATTAGGAATTTTGAAAAATAAAAATCCTGCAAAGTGACTTTACAGGTGAGGAGCGATTATAGCTCCGCAAGAGTACTTAATAAAAAAATCCTGCAAAATGTCTTTACAGGATTTTTATTGACTCTAGTGTACTCGATTTAGAAAGGAATAGGTTAGCCTTCTAAATGACAGACATAATCAAGTACATCGTCTGCTTCAATCAGAAAGGTACTATTGCCAGGGACATAGAATGACTGACCTGCACGGAATAATTCACTTTCTGTACTATCTGCGATTTTTACACGACATTCACCAGAAATAATTTCCATACGCTCTGGTACATGTGTTTCAAAAGTTAAAGGCTGTTCAGTGGGTAAAATTACACCTAAAGTCTTTTTTGTACCATCTTCAAATTGTACTGTATGGCTGATACATGCCCCACCAAAATACACATTCGATTTCTTGATGACCGTTACATGATCAAACTGCACTGAACTCATGCGTACTCTCCAAATAATGCCGCATTTATATTAGGTTATGCTGGACGTAGTTTAATTGTGCCGTGACAACTAATCAATCCATTTTCTGGGCTAAACATAGCAATTTTCATACCTGAGCCCAGATTAACAAAGCAAAGCTTTGTCTGGGCGCAAGACGAACAGCTATGCTGTGAGTAAAGAGGAAAAAACAAAGTGAAACTTTGCCCGAGCGCAAGACGAACAGCTAGACTGTGAGTAAAGAGGGAAAAAACAAAGCGAAGCTTTGTCCTGAGGAACGACTCAAGTTCCGCAAGAAGACGAGTAGCCAAGCTGCGAGTAGCAAGAAACATTAATATATTTACCCAAACGCAAAACCTTAACTCCCCATATAAATGTTGAAGAAAAAGCCAAGAGGTCAAACACATACCAAAATAATCTTCTATCCATACAGTAAATAAGGAAAATCCTACATTCAACTCTTGTAGCAACTTTAAAACTTCTCTATCTTTAAGCAAAAGATTCTGTGCATTGGATGCGTTTATGCTCACCCATTTAACTTTAATTAATTTTGCACTCGCTGACCATTTGGCTTTAGATATTGAACAAGGCTTCAATGTGCTGACTGGTGAAACTGGCGCGGGCAAATCATTATTGTTAGATGCGCTCTCTGCATGTCTGGGCGAACGCACGGATACCAATTATGTCCGCTATGGCGCTGACAAAGCCGATGTCACAGCCGTATTTAGTTATCAAGCTGACAGTGCCGAAGCGCAATGGCTCGCCGAGCATGAACTAGATGATGATTCTGGTGAGATCCATTTAAGACGTGTGATTTTTGCTACAGGCCGTAGTAAGGCCTGGATCAATGGCCGTCCGAGTAGTTTGGCTGAACTCAAGGAAATTGGACGATTACTGGTACAACTCTATAGCCAGCACAGTCAACAACAGTTATTAGAACCGCCTTATCCAAAACGCTGGCTAGACCGTTATCACAATTTTGCAGAACCTTCGAATGCCGTTCGTGAAGCATATAGCACGTGGCAAAAGAATATTCGTCAGCATCAAGCCGCGTTAGATGCGCAAGCAACACGCATTCAAAAAATACAAAATCTAGAATCTCAAATCGAAGAACTTGAAGACGTGGTTCAAACCGATTATCGGGAAATTGAGCAAGAATTTGATCGTCTTAGCCATCATGAACATATCATGCAGGACTGTAGCTATAGCCTGAATGTCTTAGATGAAGCTGAGCAGAATATTACGCAGGAAGTCGCATCGATCATTCGTCGTTTAGAATCTCATGCAGGCCGTAGTGAACAGCTTGCCAATATCTATAATGCGTTGTTAAATGCGCAAAGCGAAATCGATGATGCTACGGCGAGCTTACGTCAATTTATTGACCGTCAAAGCTTTGATCCAGAGCGTATGGAACAACTGAATGCGACATTGGAAGTATTCCATCGCTTGGCCCGCAAGCATCGCACTCAACCCGAATTACTCAAACAAGAATATGAAAGCTGGCAGCAAGAATTAGAACAGTTGCATCAACTGGAAGATCCAGAAACTTTGGCGGAGCAAGTCGAAGTTTCGTATCAGGCGTTTATGCAGAAAGCACAACACTTAGATGAGATTCGTCGTGCAGCAGCGATTCCGTTAGCGAAGCAACTCACGGAACAGGTCAAGCCATTAGCATTACCTGAAGCGCATTTTGAATTTAAGTTTGAACCCTTAGAACCTGCCAATGCAGAAGGCCTAAGCTTCATTCAACTGCTATTTACCGCCAATAAAGGGATTCCGCCTCAACCGCTGGCACGTGTTGCATCAGGAGGTGAACTTTCGCGTATTGCCCTCGTCATGCAAGTCATGAATGCGGAAAAGACAGATGCTGAAGTACTGGTATTTGATGAGATCGATGTGGGGATTAGTGGTGGTACCGCCGAAGTTGTTGGTCGCTTACTGGCTGATCTTGCACAACATGTTCAATTGTTATGTATCACCCATCAGGCTCAGGTTGCAGCGCAATCTGACCAGCATCTGCTGGTGAAGAAACAACAGACAGATCCGGCAAGCAGTACCATTATCGAATTGGGTGAAGAGCAACGTATTTTAGAACTGGCACGTATGTCTGGCGGGGTCGAAATTAGTGAGACCACTTTGCAGCATGCAAGACAGTTACGTCAGCTTAAATTTCAGTCTGCCTAAGTAACGGCACAAAATATTAGAAAATAATTGGCGAAATCCGATCAACTCTTGTATGTTGATAAAAAGAACCTATATAGATAGATCAGCACAATACATTGAGGGAGAACCGCCTAGGTGACGAAACAATATCTAACTCACCGTTGTCTAATCGCCCCACCAGACATGGCCGATGACTTCTTTGCCAATACAGTCATTTATGTCGCTCGCCATGATGAAGACGGCGCTCAGGGCATTATCATCAATCGTCCTTCTGAATTACAGATCAAAGAATTACTCAATGATTTAGAAATTGATGCCGATAATGTGCATCCGCATGCCGTATTGCAAGGAGGGCCATTACGTCCAGAAGCAGGTTTTGTATTACATACAGGCCAACCAACATGGCATTCATCTATTGCTGTGGGCGAAAATGTCTGTATCACCACCAGTAAAGATATTCTGGATGCAATTGCGCATAATGAAGGTGTGGGTCGCTATCAAATCGCCTTGGGCTATGCCAGCTGGAGCAAAAACCAGCTTGAAGAGGAAATTACCCGCGGCGACTGGCTGATCTGTGAGTCGGATATGGATTTGATTTTCAATCTGCCTTATGGCGACCGCTGGGACGCGGCATACAAGAAAATTGGTGTAGATCGCACCTGGTTTGCTTCCGAGATTGGTCATGCCTGATATGCAAACAGCTCAATCCATTATGGCTTTTGATTTTGGTACACAGAAAATGGGGATGGCAATTGGTCAATCTACTATCGAAAGTAGCAATCCCCTGCCATTATTTGCCATGAAAGACGGTATTCCAGACTGGGATAAGCTATTAAAGCTCGTCAAAGAATGGCAACCGACCTTATTTTTAGTGGGTTTACCGCTGAATATGGATGATAGTGAATCTGAATTGTCAGCTCGTGCACGGAAATTTGCCCGTCGTTTACGTCATCGAACCAATATTGAAACGTGGATGGTAGATGAACGTCTGACCACACGTGAAGCAAGAGAAGAACTCGAATCTTATCAGAGCAAAGGTCAGGCCAAGCGATTATCGGCTGATAGTTTTGCTGCTGCATTATTAATTCAAAGCTGGTATCACGATCCTGTCGGGATTACACCTTAAAGAAATCTATAACTTTTTATCATTTAGCGGCGTTCCATGCCGCTTTTTGTTGTCTCATTCTTGAATGAATTAGACCACTTGGAAACCGCATTGATTATTTTTCAATAATTCTGACTGTCGCAGTACGTCCAGAAACAAAAGCTAATGGATTATGCGGTTGCTCATCCAATACAATTTTTACTGGTACACGTTGTGCCAAACGCACCCAGCTAAAGGTTGGGTTCACATTTGCCAATAAATTTGAACTGCCAGAGCGCTCACGGTCTTCAATCCCTGATGCAATCCCCTGCACATGACCACGAATCTGTTGACGATCACCCATCAACTGTACGGTTGCAGCATCACCCACATGAATACGATTGAGTTTAGTTTCTTCAAAATAACCCACCACATAAAGCTGTTGACGGTCTAAAAGTGCAGCCACGGCTTGCCCGACTTTAACGTAGTTACCCACACGTAAATCAAAGTTCGATAATGTTCCATCCGCAGGTGCAACCACTTCTGAACGATGCAGATTTAATTGCGCCAAATGCAGCGCGCTGTTTGCAACCTCAATCAAAGCCTGTTGTTGCAGAATAGCAGCATTGGCTTGTTCAATATTGGCAGTCAATTGCTCTTTCTCTGCGACAGCTTGATCACGCACAGCAAAGACCTGATCCTGCTCCTGTTTCGAAATCGCACCATCCATTAAGCTGGCATAGCGAGCCGCATTTTTATCAGCTAATTTTTTGTTTGCTTCAGTTTTTACCAAACTGGCTTTGGCCCCTGCCAACGTGGCATGCGCTTGTGCCAAACCAGCTTTGGCTTTGGCTAAATCTGATTTGGCCTGTTCCACATCCAGTGCCTGACGTGCGACATCGATTTTAAACAGCACCTGCCCTTTTTTTACGGTCTGGTTGTCTTGCACCAGCACTTCAGTGACCAAGCCATTCACATCTGAAGCGACCTGAATCACATCACCACGAATACGGCCATCACGCGTCCACGGTGCAGCATTGTAGTAATTCCATAAATGCACAACCGTATACACTGCAACCAGCACAGCCAGTAGTAATACAATTGGACGTATGACTTTTCTCACATCAAATGCATTCATGTTCATTACCTTTACCATTTATCTTTAAATCATTAAATTTCATAGACACTTTATTCAAAACACTTAAGCCCATAACCACACGAACAACCAGTGCACCAGTAGCATGAGCCCCAAGTAAAAGCACAAATTAAAAATACTCGGGAGTGCAATCCAACCTTTACTGATCAGGCGATCCAGCAATGGGCCAGCCAGCTTAAACAAGACATAGGCAATAATGGCCTGTACCAAAAGAATGGGAATATAAATGCCATAAAGATTAAGTTCACCCATGAGATACACCTAAGCCATACATGTCTGAATAGCGCTGTTCTGTGGAAATATGACCAATGCTTTCGCAAATATTATTGAGCGAAATCAAGAGTCGTTGACGTAATTGAGCATCTTCAATCTGCGGTGCAATACGCTGCAAACGCGCTATTTGTTGCACGATTTCTGCTGGGAAATGATGAATTGAGAGCTGTTTCTCTTGTGCCTGAAAATACGCTGTAAGTTGCTGTTGCAACGCATTCACTTCTTGTTGTAGCTCTACCATTTGCGGCAATTTTTGACTAATTTCTTGCAACCGCACCAGATCAACAATCGAGCTACTTTCAACCAACGCATTTTGAATTGCAGTTTTAATTTCTGGATTTTGTACCATCTTGGTATTCAATACGCCGACACGATCTAACATACTGCGTAAATGAATTTTGAAATCACTGCCATAAGACAGATGTAATGCCTGTCGCATCGCTTGATAATGCAAAGCTAAAATTCGTGTCGCACTGGTATCTGGAGAAACGGCACGTACCAGATCAATCACAATCAGGGAGACCATTACACCCAACACCATTGCAAATGAACTGTCCAGATAAGACACCGCATCCATGGTGTATTGGTTATGCAGATTCAAACCCATCATGGTGTTAATGCCCAATACCATACCAATTGGCATCAACATCTGATTCGCCATCATGGTCACTGCCACCAGAAATACAGGGAACAACACCAGTGCCAATTGCCAGAAGTGAGTCACATGCGGGAAGATACCAAAGGCGTATAAAAATACCAGTCCTGCCGAAACAATACTGCCCCAGATGAAAATGCGTAGCACAGGCACAGGATTATCCAGCGCTGTCAAAATACAGGCGGTGATTGCGCCCATTTGTGCCATCATGAAGCCCGCTTTCCAGCCCGACAAAATCCATGCACCTGTAACAATAAAAGTGATCAGTACAGCACTAATTCCGCCACGAATCGCAATACCATGATCTCGATGCAAACTCGGATATTTCGTAGTAATCGACGTAATTTCAGCAGGAATGTCTTTTTTACCTTGCTGAATCTGTTGCCAGATCAGTTTTACCGCCAGAATATTGGCAATAAAATGACGAACATCCATTTTCAATGCAGCCAGCACAATTTGCTGTTCAGGAGTTGCAATCGAAATCAGCTCAGCAAAATCTTCTTCAAAACGATCAGGCAAAGCTTGTAAATCTGCCGGACTTAAAACCCTTTCCTGTTTTAGAAAGATCAAAGTATCCTGACGAATCCGATCTAAATGTGGGGTCAGATTGGTCACTTGCATTTGCCCGAGCTGTTTCACCCGTTGCGACAAAGCTACCAGATTCGCCACCACCAATGAAACCTGATGCAGCATTTCCTGCAACGGTTTGGTCATGCCATTTAACTCACCTTTTTCATAAGCCAAATGCACAGCCAGCGCATGAATATCTGATGCATCGCGGGTAATTACCGAAAGCACCTGCGTGTAATTTTCTGGCTCTTTCTGAACCGTAATCAAACGCTCAAAGGTATTTTCCAGATCATTCAGAGTCTTATTGACACGCTGCTTGATCATGGCCCCGACATGGACAGGGAAAAATGTTGCAGAAACAACCGCAGTCGCCACCACCCCAATCGAAATTTCCAGCACCCGCGCCAAAGCGATATCAAACATATTGTAGGTATCGATATAGGTAATTGCGTTATACACAATCATTGCGGTGGAATAACCCGCCAGCATGAAGACATAACTACGTGGCGTACGGTCAAGTAGCGACACATACAAGGCAAAACCCACCCACAAAGACAGGATAATGGTAAAAAGCCACGGCGTATTAATAAAATGCGGTGTGAGCAGTAACGCAATAATTGCACCCGCAACAGTTCCCACTAAACGATACACACATTTGGAAGACACCATGCCTGAATAAGGATTGGCAATGATCAGGACAGTACCGATCGACCACATCGGGTTAATCAGGTCTAGTTCAAACGAGATAAACAATGCCAGCATACCTGCTACAAATGTTTTGCACGCAAAGATGATGTCGAGTCGACTTGGTCTAAAAGCCAACAACTGTTTAAATAGCATGAACATGTCTCAATTTAGGGTCAGCTTGATCCTCATCACATCCATAAAAATGTGACGACTCGTCCAGACTGATCTGAAGAATTCAAATCAGGGCAATCGATAGGAATAAAACTGGATATTGGGAGTGATATACAATGCTTGTGCTTGGTATTTTTAGAGAGATTTCCCTAAAAATAATTATCCAAATAAGACATTGTGGTGTTAATTTTTTCAAAACAAAGCGAATTAGTCAACATAAATTATCACTATTTGATAATTTTTAATTTTAATCTAAAATAATGACGTTAATATTTCATCATTTTCTCAGCATCAGACTCTATTTCTTCACAGAAGAAGAGCAAATTTAAAATCCCATACACCACTTAAGCCTTTTCTGTTATAAAGCAATAAAAGTTCGGTTTTCACGTTATTTTGTAAGGAGTAGACAACGCATCATGGCAATTTCGAGTTTTGGTAAAATTCTCACCGTGCTGGATTTATTTTCAGTTTCACGTCCGATTATCAATGTCGATAATATTTGTGATGAGCTTGGTCTCTCCAAACCAACTGCCTATCGTTATTTAAAAGAACTGGTTTCTGCCGATATCCTCAAACGGATTAGTGGCACATCAGGTGACTACACGCTTGGTTCTAAAATCGCAGTTCTTGACTATATTTCGCATAGTACTGATCCACTGATTCAGATCAGTATTCCGTTTATGCGCGATATTGTAGAACGTACCGAGCTGTGCTGTTTACTCACCTATTTAAATCATGATTACTGTATCGATCTGCATCATGAAACCTTCAAGGAAGCTGAATTGATTTCATATGGTCGAGGTTGCCCACGCCCTGTTTATGTCGGTGCCTCCCCGAAGATTGTGATTGCGCATTTAACTAAACAACGGATTCAGGCTTACTATCAACAGTTCACGCAGGAACTGGCACAGGTGGGTTTTGCCAATAATGCAGATGAATTTATGCAACAGATGCGAAAAATCAAGAAACAGGGCTTCTATTTATCACAAGGTGAGATTGACCCAATGGTATGCGGTCTTTCAGTGCCGATTCGCTTCTCAAACAAAGAAGCCCCTATCGCCTTGACATTGGTTGCCTCAAAGAACCGCTTTGATTTCCTGAATATTCAAAAGCTCATCGAAATTCTACAAACTAATGCTTCTCAAATCGAACATAAGTTCGTTACGCTTTCTGAAAACCAGAATAGTCAAATTTGAGAATATTAAAAAACATTTACATTTTTCACTGTTGTAAATGCCAACAAATTCTCATATTATGATTATGTTCTTCAGCATACTCTCCCAAAGAGCATGACTTTCCTCAGAGAACTAAGCTCATCGTTGTTATGGGCTTTTTTCTTGCCTTAAATTTTTCATCCCATAAAAAAAGCCCTCTCAATAGAAGGCTTTTCGTATTCAAATCATGCTTAAGGCTGTTTTAAATATGGCCAAGCTGCTTTCATATAAATAAACATCGACCATAATGTTAAAATGACCGCAGCATAGAGCAAGGCATAGGCCCAGATCTCTAAAGGTTTCCAGTTCAACAGGAATACACTGATCGCGATCATTTGAAAGGCTGTTTTGTATTTTCCGACTGTTGAAACCGCAACACTGGTACGCGCACCGAGTTCCGCCATCCATTCACGCAAGGCAGAAACAGTAATCTCACGGGAAATAATCACAATCGCAGCAAACGCCATAGAAATGGTCGGTTGCCATTGCACCAGAACGATCAAAGCCGCTGCAACCATTAACTTATCTGCCACTGGATCAAGAAAGCGCCCAAAAGCAGAAGTTTGATTCAGGGTTCGTGCCAAATAGCCATCAAACCAGTCGGTCACCGCTGCCAAAACAAAAATCGCAGTCAGTACCATATGGCGCATCATTCCCCCATGATGCTCAGCAATTCCAATTGCTGGTGGCCAATAGGCAATCACCAAAAACACGGGAATCAGGGCAATACGTGCCAAGGTTAAGATATTAGGAATGTTCAGGATTTGCCCTGTGCTCATAAACACCGCCATGTTGTTCGCATCAAATGCAGTTTGCACAAAGGATGTGCTGAGATTGTATTCATGTGTAGGCAACTTTATACGAAATGCACCGCAGTGTCGACTAGGCAAAAACCGCAACTGTTTGTCTAAGCACCGCAATTAAACGGTTTTCACGATTCCAGAGATAGGCATATTCGGTGGAATAACCATGTTCTGCGTACTCTGTCACAACTTTATATTTAAACCAGTCTTGTATCTGCTCCGCCACAGGATGTAAATAAGTAATCTGCCATGTCAATGAACTTGCGGGTGCAGGTGTCTTGAACATCGGCAATACACCAGGCGGCCATACATCCATTAATGCAAACAGATCAGGCAATTGCATCGCACGGTTCTGATGCAAATCTGGTGAAAAACGACTCCACCCACCGAAGTCAGGCACTTTGCTGCCTGCCATTGGATAACTGCCTTCAGCCCAGCACAATTCGAAATGCTGTAAGCATTCAGGCATGAGTCCTTCAATATAAAATGTTTTATCGAGTTGCTCAGGCGTAGGATAATCAGGTACTTGTGGCAGATTTTCGACATGAATTCGGGACTCACGTGGCGAACCAAAGCTGGCAATCAAGATACTTTGCACCGCTTCGTCTTGCCACAATCTTACTTCAAGCGTAGTCACGGACTTACCTTCACGTAAGATTTCCGCGGTAATTTTTGCTTGTCCTTGCTGTACAGGCCCTACAAAAGTGATATTGCAGCTGAGCAGTTGCTTTGCCGCATCTTGTACGACCGATAAAGCTTTCTGGATCAGAATGCCTGCGACCAGACCGCCAAACACCGTGCGACCTTGCAGCCAGCCTGATGGAATATCAATCCATTCTTGTTGTTCAACCTGCTGATAGAGCGGAAGCAATGACATCATTTTTCCTTCATGATCAAAACATCCTATCTTTGAATGTTTTTAGCGATTTGTGAATGATCATTGATACAACCTCATCAGGACGATTGAGTCAATTGAACTTTTTATTCATGCAGAATTTTATAGATTGTCCGCGCCATCACTTCACCTAAGCCCGGAACCAGCATTAACTCTTTTTCAGAGGCTTTTAATACCCCTTGAATACCACCAAAATGGGTGAGCAAATCACGTCTACGTTTTGGCCCTAAACCAGGAATGGCTTCCAATACTGAACTACTACGACGTTTATCGCGCTTAGCCCGATGTTTGGTGATCGCAAAACGGTGGGCTTCATCGCGAACCTGTTGAATCAGATGCAATGCTTTATGATCTTCTGGCAATTGAATCTTGGTGCCATCGGTAAAATGTAGCGTTTCCAGCCCCGGCTTACGTCCTTCACCTTTAGACACACCAATCATAAAGGCGTCGAGTTGCAGTTCCTGCATCACGTCCATCGCCATATGCAACTGCCCTTTACCACCATCAATCAACAGCAGGTCTGGCAGCATATTCTTCTTATAACGTCGGGTCAGAGCTTGGCGCATTGCAGCATAATCGTCCCCACCAGTAATATCCTGAATGGCAAACTGACGATAATCGCGTTTTCTGGCGCCGCCCTGATCAAACACCACACACGAAGCAATCGGTGCTTCACCCATGGTATGACTAATATCAAAACACTCAATACGATCGATTGGGCGGCCGACCACCTGCTCTAACTGATGAAAACGCTCATTGAGTTCCAGATGATTACTCAACTTGCCTTTAATCGCATGCTGCACATTCATTTGCGCCAGCTCGAGCCATTCCGCCCGAGTTTCACGCACTTTATGCTTGATCTGGACCTTTTTATTAAAGGTTTGCTGCAAAGCCTCTTCCAGCTGTGCCTTGTCAGGAATATCGATATTCACAATCAATTCAGACGGTACTTCATCTGCCACCTGAAAATAAAAGTTCGCCATAAAATCACTGAGCATCTGCCCCAAATCATCGCCCAGCATATCTGGAAAATAACTTTTTCCGCCCAGCATACGCCCATTACGCACATGCATGATCTGCACACAGGTCACACCAGCCTGATAAGCAATCGCCAGAATATCGGCCTCACCCTTAATTTTAAACACCGCTTGCTGAGCCTGAACTTCACGTAATAAGCCCAAACGATCGCGGTAGAACACGGCTTTCTCAAATTCCAGTGCCTCTGCCGCCTGCTCCATTTTTCCAATCAGTTCCTGATTCAGCTCTTTGGTATCACCTTGCAGAAAACGAATCGAGTTATCCACGTCTTCTTTATAATCTTCAGGACTAATCAAGCCCACGCACGGCGCAGTACAGCGTTTAATCTGATATTGTAGACATGGGCGTTTGCGCTGTGAAAAATAGCTGTTTTCACACTGACGCACATTAAATAGTTTTTGTAAAACCAATAAGGTATCTCTGGCACTATAGGCACTGGGATAAGGCCCAAAGAATTTGCCAATCTGATGCTTGCCTTTCCCCCGCCCACTGGCGATCCGTGGATAAGGTTTATCCGCAGAAACAAAGATATAGACGTAAGACTTATCATCCCGCAACATAATATTATAAGGCGGGCGATGCAGTTTAATCAGGTTCTGTTCGAGTAATAAGGCTTCCGTTTCCGAGCGAACCACCAGCGATTCAATATCATAAATACGGGCCACCAAGGCCTGCGTTTTAGGATGATCAATGGTTTTTACAAAATAGCTCAAGACACGATTTTTCAGGTTTTTGGCTTTGCCCACATACAGTAGTTCACCATCCTTACCTAGCATTTTATAAACGCCAGGTAACTGGGTCATATGCGCCAATATTTTTTCAATATGTTCTCGAGCGTTTGGGTTCACGGCATGCCTATTCTCTCTATTTACACCACATGATGTGATGCTTAGGAAGATTTTTTCAAGTTTTAAATGTGAATATCCTGTAAGTACAACGCTTATCTAGAAGTTGAACGTGTTTTATTAAGTGCCTTGCAGAAAACATCTTTATCTTTAGGTGAAATCAAAATATGACTTGCCACACCATTTTTATGATAATCAATGCGCAAACGGTCTAAAGATAAAGCAGGAGATGAAATGAGGTTATGACTTTCCGAGATTTTGATAATGTCTGACTGATTGATTTGCCACTTAAATAACATTGAATGAATCATTAAGTGCTGTTCTGTCACGATATAGCGTGTATTTAGAATTGGCCACCATAACAATGCAATGGTTAAAAAATAAAGTAGCGCATGTTCAGGATATTGCTGCATCGTTCCCTTGATATACATGGTCCACAAAAATTGGAGCAATAAACCTGTGGTTGCGATGACCACACCCCAGAACCACCAGTCAATTTTGGAACGGAATACTTGCATATGGGCTTCCAAATGATGTTGATGAATTCAAATATCTTATCGCAGTCCCCCATAAAAAAACGCCCTTACGGGCGTTGATTTAATTCGAACTTAAAATACATAAGGACGAATAAAAATAAGGAAGAACAAACCAAGCATAATGAACCACTTCAAGAAGTAGTACAGTGAACGATTCGACTTCTTCAAGGCTTTGGCTTTAATACGGATCTGGTAAATATAACCAAAGGCCTTGTTTAAGCCACCTGTCTGGTCACCCGCTTCATTTGGTGAACTCGCCGCCGTCATCACTTTCTTACCAAACCAGTGATTAAACTTTTCCATAAAACGTGTTTTTAATGGACGTTCAACATCTGCAAAGAAAATGATACGGTTTTGATCCGTGGTGTTTTCAGCATAGTGAATATAAGTTTCGTCAAACACGACACTTTCACCATCACGCCAAGAATAACGCTCACCATCTACATCAATAAAGCAGCGGTCATCATTCGGTGTGATTAAGCCCAAATGATAACGTAATGAACCTGCATAAGGGTCACGATGGCGAACCAAACGACTATCTGGTGCAAGCTCAGTAAACATTGCAGCTTTAATAGTTGGTAATGTTTTTAATAAAGCCGTTGTTTTTGGGCAAAGCTCAGCTGCTGATGGATGTGCAGAGTCATACCATTTCAAATAGAAACGTTTCCAGCCTGTTTTAAAGAATGAGTTAAACCCCAAGTCATCATAAGTACTTGATGCTTTAATCCCACCTTTGTCATACAAGGCTCTTGCTTCATCACGAATCATTTCCCAGTTTTCATCAAGGATTTTTAAATCCTTAAAATGCTGTGTGTCGATATACGGCTGATTCGGCACTTTGGAAAACATGTACATTAAAAAGTTAATGGGCGCGAGAATCGTCGAATGGTCAAAAAATTGACGATAAAACGAATGCTTCACTTTCCCACGACGCTGAATATACAATGCAGAAATGATAAAAATCGCTAATATGATCCACTTAATCATAGACTATTGCTTTAGCTTTAAAAAAATCAGCGCTATTTTAACACCGTATTTATTGATTCAAACAAGAATTGCATAATTTAAATAGATCGACAGGTATACGGGTGCTCCACATACCTGTCTAAATAGAACTTATTTTTTGACTTTACTTAGAACGCTATCCATAGATTTAGCAGCTTCTGCATTGTAATAGTCACATTGGCTACGCATTTTTGCATCTACTGATGCCATGAACTGATCTTCTTTTGCTTTACCTAAAGGAACAACGACACTTTTAAACCACTCTGTGTCCCTGAATTGTTTTTTCAGGTCTTCTACGAACTCATCGGTATTCCATTCTGGTTTTTGCGGATATGTGTGGTAGACCTTGCCCTGGTATTCAAGTGCAAACTGATAATATTCAGGGGCTGAAGGATCATCATTATGCTCTAAGAGTGAACCTATTTTAATTTTTCCCCATACCTCGACATCTGGTACTGTTTGCTTAGTATAGCCAGCATCAAATACTTTATCAGCCCAGTCCTGTAAGACTTTGGCATCCAGAACTTCAAAAGAAGTACTCGGTTCAAACTCGAAGAAAAATTGATTAGAGCTAAATGCTTGTGTCTGTATGCACTTTGCCCCTTTTGGAAATTTATCAGAAATCTTCACCAATTGGCTTGATACTGCACCCATATCAGGCGAGCCTCCATTATTCACTTCAAACTCGTACATAGAGATCAGTGCTGGAGCAAACTGATCAACGATTCTTCCCCCCTGAAGATCAATTTCCTTCATCTTCTGAGTAAATTTCAAATCGTTAAACCCAGCTTGGTTATAGGGTGAAGTTACCCAAGTCGTTGAGGTCATTAAATGAATAAAACTATCGCGAATGCCCCGATCTGCACGATAGCTTTGTTCCGTTTCGGGAACGTATAAGCCATTGGTTTCAGTTACGTAGTGATTAAAAAAGATAGGATTTTTTGTTTTCTCAAGCAGAATTCCCTTCTCAATATTCCACTCTGATTTATCAAAGTCGAACTTTTCTTGTTTATAGTCAATATCAACTGAATATCTAAATAATTTAGCTTCCCCGTTCGGGAAAAGCTCAGCCTTGACTTCGTTAGAGTTAGAATTATTACTATTAGAGTTTGAGTCATTACTAGATGAAGACCCACCACCTCCACATGCACTAAGCATCAATGGAAGCATTGCCAAAACAACAAATTTAATTTTTAACATAATATTACTTTCTTAAACATTTTTATAACATAAAGTTTATCTAAAGAGAAAAAAATAGACAAGTCTTTCTGTCCAGTGTTTATAAATTGACCTGATTTATTTAATAAAGAACTTTTCTTTGTTATTTCCTACTCATAAATAAGTCTAAATTTATATAAATAACGCTCGATTTAGCTCGCTTATCTACATCGTTAAAAACGACATATTGTTAAAATATCGCAGCGGTTTTTAGGAGATAAATAAAGCTTCATAGAAGCCTAAAAAATGAATAAGAAAAAGATAAAATTAATTATTTTCAAAAACATAAGATTAAAAACAGAATAACAAAAACAAATGATGACCCTAGCGTCACGGCTTGATACAACTTGTTATGTCCTTTTTGGATATAGTTATCGTAAGATTAGCGAAGCTTTTTTGTGTGCCGAACTGCACATACGCTTTATGACATCCACTTAGAATCCTCCACAACAAGGGAGATCAGGCATGATCCACGCTGGCAATGCCATTACCGTCCAAATGCTTGCGGACGGAATTGCAGAATTCCGCTTTGACTTACAAGGTGAGTCGGTTAATAAATTTAACCGTGCAACCATCGAAGACTTCCAAGCAGCAATTGCTGCAGTGAAAGCCAATAACGATATTAAAGGCTTAGTCGTAACTTCTGGCAAATCAACATTCATCGTTGGTGCTGATATCACTGAATTTGGCGACAACTTCGCTGCTGGTGAGCAAGCGATCGTTGATTGGCTTATGCCTGTACATGAAATCTTCAATAGCTTTGAAGACTTAGATCTACCTAAAGTTGCTGCAATCAATGGTACAGCGCTAGGTGGCGGTTTTGAAATGTGCTTGGTGTGTGACTATCGTGTGATGTCAGAACAAGCGCAAGTTGGTTTACCAGAAATCAAACTCGGTATCTATCCTGGTTTTGGTGGTAGCGTACGTTTAAGCCGTTTAATCGGTATCGACAATGCCGTTGAATGGATGGCAATGGCGAACCCGAAAAAACCTGCTGCTGCATTGAAAGACGGTGCTGTAGATGCGGTTGTTGCTGCTGACAAATTACAAGAAGCTGCGGTTGATTTAGTTAAACAAGCCATTGCTGGCCGTTTAAACTGGAAAGCAAAGCGTCAAGAAAAATTAGATGCAATCAAATTGAACCCACTTGAACAAATGATGGCGTTCAATACGGCGAAAGGTGCAGTACTTGCGAAAGCAAACCCTGCTCAATACCCTGCTCCAAAATTATTGCTTGACTCTTTACAAGCAGGCGCAAGCTCAACCCGTGATGACGCATTAAAAGCAGAAGCACAAGGTTTTGCAAAAGCTGCGATTACTCCACAAGCGGGTGCATTGATTGGTTTATTCATCAATGACCAAGTCGTGAAGAAAACTGCGAAAAAATATGAGAAAGGTGCTCACCCAGTCAACCAAGCAGCTGTATTAGGTGCTGGTATCATGGGTGGTGGTATTGCTTACCAAGCGGCAAGCAAAGGCACACCGATCATCATGAAAGACATTGGTAACCCACAACTTGCATTGGGTATGAAAGAAGCGAATGGCTTGCTCACCAAGCAAGTAGAACGCAAGAAAATGAAACCTGCACAAATGGGTGAAACACTTGCTCGCATCCGTCCAACTTTAAGCTATGACGAGTTTAAAGAAGTGGATATCGTGATCGAAGCGGTAACTGAAAATCCAAAAGTAAAAGAAATCGTACTTGCTGATACTGAAAAGCATGTTCGTGAAAACACGATTATTGCGTCTAACACGTCTACAATTTCAATCACACGTTTGGCGAAAGCTTTACAGCGTCCTGAAAACTTTGTAGGTATGCACTTCTTCAACCCAGTTCACATGATGCCGCTTGTAGAAGTCATTCGTGGTGAAAAGACTTCTGAAGAAGCAATCGCAACAACTGTAGTTCTTGCTCAAAAAATGGGTAAAACACCAATCGTTGTTAACGACTGCCCAGGTTTCTTGGTTAACCGTGTATTGTTCCCTTACTTCGGCGCATTCGACCTTCTTGTAAAAGATGGTGCGGATTTCCAACAAGTGGATAATGTCATGGCGAAATTCGGCTGGCCAATGGGTCCTGCATACTTGATCGACGTTGTTGGTATCGATACAGGTGTTCATGGCGCAGAAGTGATGGCAGAAGGTTTCCCTGACCGTATGAAGCCAGACTACAAAGGTTCAATCGAAGCAATGTACGAAGCAAAACGTCTTGGTCAAAAGAACGACGTTGGTTTCTACAAATACGTATTAGATAAGAAAGGCAAGAAAGCGAAAACTGTTGATCCAACAGCATACGAAATCATCGCACCATTCGTGACTGGTGAAAAACGCGAGTTTGATAATCAGGAAATCATTGACCGTATGATGCTTGCTTTCTGTAACGAAACTGTTCGTTGCCTAGAAGACAAGATCGTTGCAACTGCTTCTGAAGCAGACATGGCAATGATTATGGGTGTTGGTTTCCCTCCATTCCGCGGTGGTCCATGCCGTTACATCGACCAAACAGGTGTTGCTGAATACGTTGCGCTTTGCGACAAATATGCACACTTAGGTAAGGCTTATGAAGCGCCACAAATGTTGCGTGACATGGCTGCTAACAACACAAAATTCTACGGTTAAGGAGCGACGTGAATGGCTACTTTAAATCCACGTGACGTTGTGATTGTTGATGGCGTTCGTTCTGCCATGGGCAAATCACGTAACGGTATGTTCCGCAATGTACGTGCCGACAGTTTATCTGCTGAATTAGTACGTGCACTTGTTGCTCGTAACCAGTTTGATACCAAAGAAGTTGAAGATGTAATCTGGGGCTGTGTAAACCAAACTTTAGAGCAAGGTATGAACATTGCTCGTAACATTGGTTTATTGGCTGATATTCCAAAAACTGCTGGCGGTCAAACAGTAAACCGTCTTTGTGGTTCTTCTATGCAAGCAATCCACACTGCGGCAGCTCAGATTGCAACCAACCAAGGTGATGTATTCATCATCGGTGGTGTAGAGCACATGGGCCACGTCGGTATGATGCACGGCATCGACCTCAACCCAGAAGCGTCTAAACACTATGCGAAAGCATCTAACATGATGGGCTTAACGGCTGAAATGTTAGGTCGCATGAATGGTATCTCTCGTGAAGAGCAGGATGCATTCGGTGTTGAATCTCACCGTCGTGCTTGGGCTGCAACTCAAGAAGGTCGCTTCAAAAACGAAATCGTTGGTGTTGAAGGTCACGATGCAAATGGCTTCAAAATCCTTTGCGACATCGACGAAGTAATTCGTGCTGATGCGAACCTTGAAGCATTCAAAGCATTGAAACCAGTTTTCGATCCTAAAGGTGGTTCAGTAACAGCAGCAACTTCTTCTGCTCTTTCTGACGGCGCATCTGCAATGTTATTGATGTCTGCTGAACGTGCTCAAGCATTGGGTTTAAAACCACGTGCTGTGATTCGTTCAATGGCCATTGCGGGTTGTGATGCTGCGATCATGGGTTATGGTCCAGTACCTGCAACTCAAAAAGCGCTTAAGCGTGCTGGTTTAACCATGGCGGATATCCAGACCATCGAATTAAACGAAGCATTCGCTGCTCAAGGCTTATCAGTCATGAAAGGCTTAGGCGTTTATGAAAAGCAAGACATCATCAACTTGAATGGTGGTGCGATTGCATTGGGTCACCCATTGGGCTGTTCTGGTGCACGTATCACAACAACCTTGTTGAACGTGATGGAACAACAAGATACACAAATTGGTCTTGCGACCATGTGTATCGGTCTTGGTCAAGGTATCGCGACTATTATCGAACGTGTTTAATCGACACTGAGATAAAAAGAAAATCCCCGCAATTTGCGGGGATTTTTTATTACCAGAATCAAATTTTAACGCGGAAACAAAGGATTCTGTGGTGGATTTAATCCATCTCTAATCTGTTGCTGCAATTTCAAAATATCGCCTAAATCGATTTTAATTGTGCCATTGCGAATGCCGTCAATATTACCGCGGTTAATATTCAAAGGTTCCAGCATTTTAAAAAGACCATTGGTTGGATCTGAGGACTGAAAACCAGAAGCAACAGCCAATATGTATTGTTGCAAAATCGGAGAATATTGAGACAAATCTGGCTGTGCCGCCATAGGCTGATAATTCACGCTGGTCGGACTTTCAGTCACACCTGCATTCTGCATATCATTGTGAATTTTATAGACACGATGTTGCAGCGCTTGACGGGTTTGCTTATCTTCTTGATAAGGCACAAATCCAACTTCTTCCCGCAGCTCAGATTCAGCCATGACCCGAATTGTCGGTAATGACGTGACCTCTCCCTCTTGCGCGTGAACCATGGGTACACCCAGAGGAATCAACAGGGAGATCAAAGCTGCTCGTTTAAAAAAATTCATCGTTTGCTCCAAATATCCCTCATCCATAAGAAAATAATGAGTTAAATAAAAGCATATATAAATAGGCTACAGCAAAGTCAGATTTGATTCAGTAAGGGTCAGATAAACGGTCAATCGGCACTATTATTTGAACAAATGATTAAATCGAGCTATATCATTTTCATCGGATTAATTAAATAAAGGAAGTTCTCGCATTCATAAGAATTTTTATTTATCCTTTTTATAATTATTGGAAAAGTAAAAACAAAAATGCGTTTCAACGGTTTAAATCAGAATATTTTAATCTTTAGCTTATGTTCATCATTATTTCTTACCGCTTGCGCAACCAATCGGGTTGGTGATTCCACAAGAGATATATTTACCAAATATGACTCAGGGCACGAATGGATTACCGTACTTGAAGATGATGTGGTTGCTTTTGGCAAGCCCGCTACCGCTTTACCCGATGAACCTGCTGACAGCATCGTTATTGCAGGCAAACAGTATAGTTATGTGATTAATAAGGGAGGCAGCGGACTGGTTCAGCTCATTAGCCAACTGAATCCAGAATATATCAAAATTGATCGTGATCTCGATTTTAATGCACCCGCACAGGATAGTCCGCGTTTTTACGGCAATTTTAGATTTTCTTATACGCCGCCCAATGGAAAGTTAAATGACAAAGAAGTCGCTCTTTTTAAGCAATATGGCGTTCAACCCTGTAGCTGTCTGGAAAAAATAAGACCTGCCACGTTTGACCTTCGACTTGAAGGCAAGGTATATCCTACTGCAAATAATCTGGATAAGTTAACGCCTTTATCCAAGCCATATCATGTCAAGATTCAATATCTCCATTATAAAAGTGGAACGGTCAAACGTTCCAATAAAGAAATCATGCAACAGCTCCCCCTACTTCCGTTGGCCGTTGCATTTGATGTAATTGCACTTCCTTTTCAGGCCATAGGTCTGACCAATGAGGTATGGAAATAACTAACGCTATACCTCAGTAGCACCATTGATCAGATACTGCTGTTAAGCAAAAGTATCTCACTACTACAAATATCAAGGATGATCCCAATGCTTACAGACTTAGCAAAAACAATAACCGCTTTGACTATATCTGCCACGTTCCTTACTGGCTGTGCCACTTCAACCTTAATCAAAAAAGACAACCGGAGTTATACTCGCACAACGAAAGTCACTTTGGTTGAAGACAGCGTAGTTGCTTTTGGACGACCAGCACAAGCTTCTGCAAATTTGCCAAAAGACAGTATCGTGATTGCAGGACAAAAGAACAGTTATATCCTGACTCAAGGAGGCAGCCAGTTTGTTACTTTAATTGGCAGACTTGATCCAAAGAATATTCAAATCACCCGAGATCTTAATTTCTATTCTGAAAAAAATGATGGTCATTTTTCAGGAACTTTGCCGCTTTCTTATGTAAAACTCAAAGAAGATTTGAGTAAAAAAGACCTCGAATTTTTTATTGAAAATGGCGCTAGAGAATGCTCATCGTCAAGCGATGAACGTATGCAGGCACAACGGTTCTGCTTCGATATTAAGCTGGCGGGTGTAGTTTACCCTGCTGCCAATAATCTCACTTCGCTAAAAGCCTTGAGTAAGCCTTATCAAGTGACTATTTATACGCAGAAAGAAGAAAGTTATACCTCCAAATCAGGTATGAATCCTTTAGAAAAGCTGGTATTGCTACCGTTTGCAGTCGCAATTGATGTCGTCAGCCTACCATTTCAGGCTGCCGAAAAAATTTTCAATTAAGACAAAATCTGAGGGTATTGTGAAATAGTTAATCTTTCACTAACTATGGGTTTCCTCTTCATCATCCCCCTCAAAAGTTTTGGAAATCTTTTCGATATTCAGGCTCTTGGCCATCGCATCAAAGATATTTTTATACACGCCTTGTTGTTGATATAGCTGATGATGCTCACCATGTTCTACAATCATGCCATCCTGCATCACATAGGTATAATCTGCATCAATAATCTGTGACAGACTATGGGAAATAATAATAACCGTCCGCCCCTGCTTAATCTCATCCAGACTGTGTTTGATCTGTTCAGTTGCGATTGCATCCAGACTTGCGGTCGGCTCATCCAGAAAAATAATCGGGGGATTTTTCAGGAACATACGGGCAATCGCAATCCGTTGTTGCTGTCCACCTGATAGTAATAAGGCATCCGATTGATAGGCCTGCGGTAATTTCAAAATCTGCTCATGGATCGAGGCTTTCTTCGCGGCAGCAATAATTTCCTCCTGTGTCGCATTCATCTTGCCATAACGAATATTTTCCTCAATCGTTCCCTGAAAAATATGATTTTTTTGCAATACCAGACCAATATGATCTCGCAAATATTGGGTATCGATGTCATTTAACGGAGTGCCGTTAAGCAGAATCTCACCCGACTGGGGCACATAAAATTTATCCAGCAAACTGATTAAGGTTGATTTTCCCGCCCCCGATAAGCCAACCAAAGCGGTAATCTTATTGGGCTGGATCGTCAGGTTAATCTCTTTCAAGGCATGAAACCCATTCGGATAGGAAAAATTCACCTGTTTCAGCTCAAATTTTCCTGTCAATGGCGATGGTTTTAATTGCCCCGACGTCTCCACCTCATCATCCGCTTCCAGTATCTTGAAAAAGCTTTCTGCATAGATCATCGCGTCATTCACTTCGTCATAGATCCGATGCAAGGACCGAATGGGTGCTGAGACATTATTAAACAACAGGATATGGAACATGATCATGCCGATACTCATATCACCGACTAACACAAAATAGGCCGTGAGGATGATAATAAAGACCACACCGATCTGTTCAATAAAGGTTTTCAGCCCTTCAAACAAGAAGCTAAGCTGCCGTGTACGCATCTGGTGATCGGTTAATTGTTTTTGCAGCGTAAGCTGTTTTTCCGCTTCGATCTGTTCACGGTTAAAGGATTTAATGACGGTGATTGAGTTAATGATACTCAAAATGCCCTGACTTTTACGTTCGCGCCCATCACGTAAATTACGGCGTGTGCCGCTCAATTTCTGCGCCTGTTTAAAGGTGACCCAGAAATAGATCGGGACAATACACAACGCCACCAGACCGATCCAGACATTGGCATAAAACATTAAGCACAAGGCAATCAAGGCGCTACTAAACAGCGGGAAAATCTCGATAAAGAAAATCTGTACCAGTCGTGTGATCGAGCCAATACCCCGATCAATACGAGTCTGTAATTTTCCAGCCTGATTATCATCCTGCGTAAAGAAAGCCAGCCGATACTGTAAAAATTTCACGATAATCGACTGCGCCACATCTTGTGATATCAGAATGCGGAGCCTCTCACCAAAGAACTTCTGTCCAAACTGAATAAAGATATTGATGATTTCTTTACTCAACAAAATCACACTGATCGTGACCAGAATATGCCAGCCTGCACTCAAGCCCTGTCCTGATTCAACCACCGCATTGATCTGGTCGACCGCATATTGCAAGGTCAACGCATTGACCTGTGCAGTTAAAGCACCAATCAGCGTCAGCAGCAAGGTCACGGCAACCAGCCACTTATAGGGGAGGACAAAAGGTTTTACTTTATGAAATAGCTGCCATAAATTCATATATTCGACATCTGCCTTTTATGCGTGCAATGTGTATTGAGTCAGCGATATGGATTACAGTTCCTCTTCCAGTACCTCTGCATTATTTTTCTTGATCTTCTCCATTTTGCTATTCAATTTCAGCACATCCTGATACAGCGTATTAAACTTTTTCACCTGCGCGGTTTCGCGGAAAAGAATCATTTTGTCCTTTCTTTGCCATTGGTGCTTTTTCAGCATGTCAAACATGGCTTGTGCTTTTTCAATAATCTGCTGTTCGATCGGGAAAATATCATGCGCTTTATCAGCTTTCAGGTTACTTTCCAGTTTTGCCTGTAAGGACTGTCGCATTTCATTATGAATGGCCAGACTTTTGGCCTGTTCCATAGAACTGGACTGAATCTGTTGTCGTGCTTGTTCATATTCAGTGGATGCTTTACGCACATCCGCCAGCATCTGTTCAGTGTCTTTATAATCCTGTTTTCGATCCTGATCCAGACGCTCCACATCTAGAAAAGTATCCCAGTTCGCAGCTTTAAGTTCACGTAGATAACGATTTCGTGCTTCAACATTCTGCATCCAGTAGTTGAGTAGGAATTCTGACATCAACTTATAATCGCCAGATAAGCGATCGTCATGAATATCCAGTTGTACAGGTGTAGTCCAGTCTTGTGCCTGATCGTAAAGTGTACGCATTTTCTCAGCCATCACCACTTCAAACATTTGTTTATTGTTGGCAGCACGTTGCTGTAATTGATGTTGATAGAGAAAAAAAGAACCGATGCCAAGGACCACCACAAGGAAAAATAATAAAAAACGGCGCATATTGCCTCCAAATTCATTATATTTTTTTATGTTCTGAATCTTAGTTTAATCGATAAAAGACAAACCTTTATATGATTTTTATTTCACTTCTCGTAACGCAGCATTACATATTCATCGCTTTAAATTCATCGGCTCCGCCCCTATTATCTGTTTAACGAGAATTGAAGAGATACGCCATGCGTGTAGATATTTGGTCAGATGTGGTCTGCCCTTTTTGTTATATCGGTAAAAAACGTCTTGAACATGTCGCAGAAGAAGCAGGCATCGAGCTTGAGATTCACTGGCATAGCTTCGAGCTTGATCCTGATGCACCAGCCAAGCATGACACATCGAATACCGAACGCTTAGCCAAAAAATATGGCCGTAGTTATGCGGAAATGGAAGACATGGAGCGCAATGTTGCAGCGATGGCAGCAGCTGAAGGTATCGACTTCCAATGGCAAAAAGCCAACTCGGGCAACAGTTTCAACGCACATCGAATTATTCATCTTGCCCAAAGTAAAGGCTTGGGCAATGAAGCAGAAGAGGCATTCTTCCATGCCTATATGACCGAAGGTTTGGCAATTGGTGAACGTGAAGTGGTAGAAGAAATTGCATCACGTATCGGTCTGGATAATGCCGAAGTCGAATATGTACTAGATTCTGATGAGCTGGCAGATTTCGTTCGCCACGATGAGAAAATTGCTCGTGAACAGTTGAATGTTACTGGCGTACCATTCTTTGTGTTTGATCAGAAACTGGCACTGTCTGGCGCACAACCACGTGAGATTTTCTTGCAAGCCTTGCAACAGGCGCAATCTACATCCTCTGAACAGATTGAGCAGGACGATGCAGCTCAATGTAATGATGAGCAATGTGAAATCAAACCTTAACCATAAGACTCAGCTGCTTTAATCAAAGGATTAAGGCAGCTTTTTGATGACTAAAATTAGAAAAACAGTATTTATTATCTATCCCCTTCATTATTTATAACCGACTTCATTCGCCCCATTCATGTGGATGACTTTTCTGCTTTTTATTTGAGGTGCTTTTCACCACAACTTCTGTGAGGCTGGTCACAACTCGTCCACAAATTTATAGATATCTTTTTGCTTTATGATCTAGATATCCGATTCATAGTTTTAAAATGTTTTTATTTTCAAAGACAAACCATGATCCATATCTCGATTTAAAATCTTTGAATGTGATTTTCTACTCATTTTTAAGCTATAGATTTTGTCTGGTTTTCTTCTATAATCGTCATAAAGTGACAATCTTTTGTTATGAAAATTCGAGAGTTACACGCTCAGATTGAGAGGCCTATTCAGCCACAATTGATCGATACATCACAGTTTGTCGCAGGGGAAAAATACTTTACCAACAATAATTGATACAAAATGATTTAAAGCAGCGGTCAAATTTGCACTGATTCATTATTTAAAAACAGGCTCAAGCCTATCTCTAAGGAAACAATAGATGGACGTATTAGAGAAAGCACTTTTGGTGGATGAGCTCAAGCATCTCATTGATGGGCTCAAAAATGAGAAAACATCACTTTTTGAAATAGCAAAATCAAAACAACGGATTAAAGATATTTGCGCATCTTGCGACGATCCTGCCTTTCAGGATCAATTGACGCCATTCAAGACATTTATTCTCAACGAAGAGTTTTCGGCTGAAGATCTAGCCAGTTACGGTTATAGCATGACCTATCGGGGTACTTATAACTTTATGGGACGGGTTGAAAATGCCTTATTCGCTTCGGCTGATATGGGCTGGGCGGCTTTACGTCAGGCACAACTCTGGCAAATCTGGGTAATTCGTCCAGCTTTATCTTTTCTAAAAAGCCCGTGGCTGAACTCATCGACCGATGCCCTGCAATGGCTACAAAATCATGCCAGCGAATATGTCAAAACCGATGATGAACTCCAGCATTTAATTCCTGTTCTGGAACCTCTGAATGAGCATCCATCTGAGCAGGATAAGAAAGCATCTACCGATGCGCTTGCCCGACTTAAAAAAGAAACCGCCAACTTTCAAACCCAGCTTGACGCAATCATTCAAGATAAAATCCGAACCGTTCCAGAAAGCATTGCGCTGCCAGTACCTACAGAGAACCGAATCAAACCCGGTTTTAGACAAAGTGCCAAGCCTTCGCCAAATCTAAATAAAGCACAGCCATTGGCACTCAATGATTTTAATCTGGACGGCCTGATCTGCCGACTGGAACGTATTGATGCACGTACCTTCCCCTCTTTATATCGGGTCGATCTGCATAACGATATTGACCAGAACATCAAAATTGACTGGCTCTATTTAAAAGCTGAAAATGAAGCACAACCAATCTGGGAATCTGCACAGATTTTTGTTGCTGAACAGCTCTATGCGCAAGGCCAATTTTCCCATTATGTGGTACTGGTCGGAACACATAGCGTGGAATATGCCATCACCATTCTGCAAGCCTATACCGATCAGCGTCATACCCGCACCAGCTCGATTCATCAAACCAGTTGGGCCAATTTCAAACAGCATTATCACCAGCACGAAAGCCTGTTTAATGAATGCATTATGAATGGAACCTTGGTGTGGCAACGTGATCAACGCGTTTATCCGTATATCCCAGCGTCATTTATCAATACGCAAAAATTTATTCCATTTGAAGAAACCTCTGCGACCTTTTTTACACCTGTCATTTTATTGCGGGAACGTCAGAAAATCCGTGTGATTCATGGTTTGGAACGAGTGAATCTTTCCAGTGAAGATCAGGCCTATCCATACCTCTTATTAGACCGCAGCGATGGTTATACCTGGCAATTGATTCGTCAGGTCATCAGCCGATTGCCACAACCGATTTCGGTGCACGATTTATATCAGGCGCTGGAAAATAGTATGTCGGTAGAATCGTCTTAAATCCATTTAAAAGTCAGATCATTTTTAGCCCCCTTATTTTTCGACGTATACAATGAACGTGACGTTGCAATGAGGGCTTTTTATTGCGCTAAATCCTTATGATCTTTAGCATTTTTGTACTGTTAAATTGCTGCTTTTTGTGACTGCCGCTTGATTTTAAGCATTAAATCATCAAAAGTTAAACCAAGAACAATATATAAGTCTTTATTATGAATAATTTACAGCAAATGGTGCCATCGCGTATCGTTTTTGTTTTGCTTGCCTTAACGATGGGTACGTTAAGTGCAGCCCAAGCAGAAACTACACCGCAACAGCAAGATCAACAGCCAAATCCGTCGTCACAAAATACGTCGGAAAATGCATTGGACTATATTCCTCGTTTGGTCGATGCCACGCCCTCTATTTTTCCAGAGCAGTCAGATAAGGTCACCGTCCCACCAACGGCGGAGACAGAGGATAAAACCTGGTTTGACAAAAAACAGCGACGAATTCGAGAGTGGGCAGATAATACGTCAGTCAAAATTGATGACTGGTTTGGAGAAGTCGATCCTGACGACCCTGCTTCGGCAACGATCCGTGTCATGCTGGATAATTACTGGAACGAATATGATAATTATGAGGTCAAGCCTCGTATTCGCGGTAAGATTAAATTACCGACTTTAGAGAAAAAAGTCAGCGTGGTTTTTGGTGATGACACCTTAGACGATGAATTCAAGAATAATGTCGGCAATACCAATAACCAGCCGAATCAGGATCCCGATAAAAAGTTTGATTCTAAACAGACCCGTGATAGTAACGGCTCTCTTGCCTTACGTTGGTCAAACTTCTCCAAGAAACTACCTTTTGAGACAGATGCCGATCTTGGTGTGCGCTCAGGCACAGATATCTATGCGCGCTTAAGAGCTGAAAAACACTGGGATTTACGCAATGATTTCCGCTTTAATGCCGAACAGATCTATCGCTATGGCAGTAAAAGTGAAAACTATCTACGAACCAATCTAGAGTTGATTCACGCGCGTCCAAACCAGCCTTTCTTATCTAATCAATTCAGCTTAACCTATGCAGACAAGCAGGATGATGATCTATGGTGGGATAACCGTATTTTCCGTCAACACCAGTTCTTTGCACATAACACGTTTAATTATGGGATCTACACAGGTGGTTACTACAACAACAGTGACCTACGTTTAAATAATTGGGGCCCATTCGTATCATGGCGTCAACCGCTTTGGCGCGAATGGTTCTATGTACAAGGTGATCTCAACTATTTCAATGATCATCGTGAAGACCGAAGTCATTACGTAAGCACCTTTGTCCGTCTGGAAACTTTATTCTAATCTGTACCTCAGTCTTAACCTGCCCAAATGATTCATCGTTTGGGCATTTTTATTTTAAAAATAATCTTTCTTTCAATAAATCCTTAAGCTTTGCTTGTTACCGTCATTTTCTTTTATTGTTCTTGTTTATGGCATGCGTCATCAATACGCTCTGGTTGTGTATTTTTTGATTGTAGGTAACCTGTGTCTAGGTAATCTGCTGATGCCTTTATTTCCAATGCTTTCACCTGTCAGCAGATCGCACCCACCCATCACGCTGCATAAAGTGCTAATTCAAGCCAAATATTCACCGAGAGCCAATTTCAGTTGCGCTGAAGAAAATCACATTACTCTCGATGACCAACAACTTGCACAAGATTTAATAGCGGTTTTTGGCAACGATACCCTATGGCAGCGTGCTCAACAGCCTCAGCCAGTCAAGAAATTAGGTAAGAATAACAAACATCACAGCCAGCAAAAGATTGCTACCCCAAACCCGTTCAGTGCAAGCTGGTCAACCATTTCAAGCCTATTGCCTTTTAGTAATGATCTTGATCTGGGCGCAAATTCTGATACCGATATCTATATCCAGTTTCTCGCCAAAAAGAATTGGGCTTTGCCCTTAGGTTTACAGCTCAATACGGCGCAAATTTTCCGTTATGGTTCAAGCAGTAAAAACTATGCCGAAACCAATCTTGATCTGACACAAAAACTGCAGCATCAAAAGCAGCTGTCAACCCAGTTTAATGTCTCTAAAACACAAGATGAAGACTATAGCTGGAGCAATCGTACTTTCCAGCAACTACACTTCTTATCCAAAGACAATTTAAGTTATGGCATTTTGACTACAGGGGAATATGAAAATAAAGAACTGCGTGTCAATGAATGGGGGCCCTACTTTTCCTGGCGTCGCCCCATCTGGCGCAACTGGATTTTTATGCAGAATGATCTGAATTATTTAAATGTCCCTGCCACTAGACAAGAGGATCATTTTAGTTATCAAATGAGTTTCGAAGCACAGTTCTGATGAAAAGATCGCCACAGTTGTGGATAACTTTAAAGTTATCCATACCAATAAAAAAAACCTCTACCGAAGCAAAGGTTTCTTGATTAAATTGCTTATTTCAACAACAAGCTATTGATGCGTTTGACATAGGCTGCTGGATCTTCTGGTAAGCCACCTTCTGCAATCACCGCCTGATCAAAGATCACATTGGCGAGATCATCAAATTGCGCCGAGCTTTCCAATTTTTTCACCAATGGATGCTCAGGGTTAATTTCCAATGTTGGTTTAATCTCTGGAACTGCTTGCCCCGCCTGTTTCAACATACGAATCAATTGTGGAGACAACTCACCTTCACTGGTCACCAGACATGCAGGTGAATCAACTAGACGTGTCGTAACACGAACTTCTTTGGTCTTGTCTTTTAATGACGTACTTAAACGGTCTACCACAGGTTTGAACTGCTCTGCTGCCTGCTCTAACGCTTTTTTCTCTTCAGCATCTTGCAGGTCGCCCAAGTCAACAGCACCTTTCGATACATTTTGAAGCGGCGTACCATCGAATTCAAATACGAAGTTCATCGCCCACTCATCGACACGGTCTGCCATCAGCAGGACTTCGATGCCTTTCTTCTTGAACACTTCAAGCTGTGGCGAGTTCTTAGCTGCAGTCAGGTTTTCTGCTGTGACGTAGTAAATTGCCTTCTGGCCTTCTTTCATACGTGCTTTATAGTCAGCAAAAGACGTTGAAATTTCATCATTGTTTGAAGTCGCATAACGTAATAGCTTTAAAATACGTTCGCGATTACCAGTATCCTCACCCAAACCTTCTTTCAAGACTGAACCAAACTCAGTATAGAAAGTCTTGAATTTCTCTTGGTCTTTTTCATCTTCAGATTTTGCCAAACCATCCAGTAAAGTCAGCACACGACGCGCATTACCTTCACGAATAGTTTTTACATCACGGCTTTCTTGGAGTAATTC
Organism: Acinetobacter sp. NRRL B-65365; assembly: GCF_001605865.1. Classification (NCBI taxonomy): domain Bacteria; kingdom Pseudomonadati; phylum Pseudomonadota; class Gammaproteobacteria; order Moraxellales; family Moraxellaceae; genus Acinetobacter; species Acinetobacter sp. NRRL B-65365. The sequence continues at coordinate 202,561 of NZ_LRPD01000067.1, forward strand.
ACGGCTGACATTGAGCGGTAAATCAGCACTATCAACCACACCTTGTACGAAACGTAAGTAGTTCGGAATCAGGTTGTCCGCTTCATCCAGAATAAATACACGTTTTACATATAGCTTGATGCCTGCCTTCGCTTCACGGGTAAACAAATCCTGTTTGGCCTGGCTTGGGATATACAATAATTGCGTATATTCAGTGCTACCCTCAACACGGTTATGGGCCCATGCCAACGGTTCAGCAAAATCATGGCTCAGGTTTTTATAAAACTCGATGTATTGTTCATCTGTGATTTCGCTCTTGTTACGCGTCCACAGCGCGCTTGCCGAGTTAATCGCTTCCCATTCATCGGTCTTCACCATCTGGCCGCCGCTTGTAGTGTTGGCCTCTTCACCTTCAGCGACTTCGTCCTCTTGCCAAACTTCTTTTTGCATTTCGATTGGCAAGCTGATGTGGTCAGAATATTTATTGATGATTTGTTTAACTTTCCACGATTCTAGATACTCAAGCGCATCATCACGTAAGTGCAAGATAATGTCTGTACCACGGGTTGCTTTCTCAATCGTTTGAACTTCAAACTCACCTGTGCCGCCACTAATCCAGCGTACACCCTCTGCTGCATCTAAACCTGCACGGCGTGATTCCACCGTAATCTTGTCCGCAACAATAAAGCCTGAATAGAAACCAACACCAAACTGACCAATTAACTGCGCATCGGCTTTTTGATCACCAGTCAGTTTAGACATAAAGTCTTTGGTGCCCGACTTGGCAATGGTACCCAGATTATCAATCGCTTCTTGCTGGCTTAAGCCAATCCCGTTATCCGAAATAGTGAGCGTTTTATTATCTTTATCTAAAGTGACACGAACACGCAGGTCTGGATCATTTTCATAATATTCAGGATGATTAATGCCTTCGAAACGTAACTTATCGCACGCATCAGACGCATTTGAAATCAATTCACGTAAGAAAATTTCAGGGTTGGAATACAGAGAATGCGTCACTAAATGTAATAACTGAGCAACTTCAGCTTGGAAACTATAATTTTGTGCGACTTGTTCACTCATAAATCACTCCTTATCTGTGAGGCTTATCTATTTGGAATGATTTATGAATGGTGTATATCTTAAATTTTTCAATCCTTGATCTGCATTTTTCAGGCAAAAAATGCACAAAATGGCAATTAGAATGGGCCTTGGCTCAATACTCGCTCCTGTAATAGCTGATCAAGCTGCTGTTGACGTTGCGCATACGCACGTTTGATACACGGCGTATTGGCACCACATGAGTTACGTTGTTTTAACCACTGAAATTGTCTATCTTTTTCAGCATCACGGCCGCCCATTGGCAAAGCATGTAAAATAATTTGATAGGTCGTTGCCATTCTCACATCCGCATCATTGAGACTGCGCTCATTACAAATCTGCTGTTCGACTTTCAACTTTGCTGCCTTACACGAATAACTGGCCGCATACGCCTGAGATAAGAATAATAAGGGGATGAACAATAAGATCGAAGTCATTACTTTTTTCATGATGAAGGTCTCACTTTTATTAAGATTATTTTTTCAGCATACAAAACTCTCTGTGTAAGGCCTGTATCTGTTTTATATGGGAATTGCAAAAATAAAAAAGCCTCACAAAGTGAGGCTTTTCAGGCATAAGTTCAGCTTAGAACTTATAGCTATAACCCAATGTATATACCATCGGATTGATGTCTAGATCAGTCAACTTCTGACCATTTAATTTTACTTCAGGACTGATTTGTGCATAACGCGCATCAAAGAATACACCCCAGTTCTTTGCATCAGCAGGCTGGAAATTGAAACCTAACTGGCCCGCGAAACCAAAGTCTTCTTTCACTTTTAATTTTGCGCCCTCTAAAGCACCTGTTGTTTCTTCATCCCAAGTCACAAAAGCTGTGCCACCTACACCAATATAAGGTGTGAAACGGGTTGAGTTTTTAAAGTTATATTTAAAAGTGACAGTAGGTGGCAATTGTTTAAGCTTCGCTACTTTTTCACCATTTAATGACACGTCATGTGAAATTGGTGTCGCCAGTAATAATTCGGCAGAAAAAGGCGTATCACCGAAGAAATATTCAACCGATGGTGTAAATGCAAATTCATGATCTGCCTTTAATGTGCCAACACCCGCAACCACGGTATCGTCTGTTGGTGAAATTACACTTCCACCAAATTTAACCTGAAAGCCCCCTGCAAATGCAGTTGAAGATAACCCCAATAAAGCAACAACTAAAACTTTCTTTAACATTTAAACAACCTCTTTAACAATTTATGTTCTTGTTCAACATAATAAACACGCATATTTACATTATGCAATAGAGATTAATTCCAACTATTTTAATTCACTTTATAATGCCTTGAATATTAATAAAATATAATTGTTAAAATATGTAATAATTAGTAATTCAGACTATTTTAATCAACTTAAATCACTATAAAACCTAGTATTTTAATCAGATTAAGATAAAGCAAAAAAATATATTAAAAATAAATTAAGCCAGATTTAAAAATATAATCACATATATCTTAATATTAAAACCACATTATAAAATTAGATTTAAAAAGAGACAAAAAATGTCATTTAATGATTATTTTTATATTTAAGCCACACTTTATAAAGCAAAAAAAATAGCTCATAAATGAGCCATTTCTGATTATAAAACCATTGCTGCAATCCAGCCAAAAATGAGTAGCGGGATATTAAAATGTATAAATGTAG